>NZ_BAAHBM010000142.1:0-4783 GCF_054776675.1 Angustibacter aerolatus | reverse complement strand
ACCCGCCTGTCCGACGACGGCGGCGAGGGCGCGGACGGGGTGCTCGGGCGACCGCGCGCAGCTCGCGGTGCCGACGACCTGCTGTCGGCGGACGGCGGCACGGACGCCGACGACGTCACCGGCGACCGCAACCGGCCGCAGCGGGCGACCGGTCCGCGCAACCAGCCGCGGCGACCGCGTCCGAAGGGCCGCCGTTGACGGCCGGTCGGCTGCCGACCGGCGCGCCGGCGCAGGAGGGGCCCACCGCGCTCCTCGAGCGGGTGCGCGGGCTGATCCGCGACGTGCCGGACTTCCCCACCCCGGGCGTCGTCTTCAAGGACATCGCGCCGCTGCTGGGTGACGGCGAGGCGTTCGCCGGGCTGATCGGGCTGCTCGCCGACCGCTACCGTGGCCGCGTCGACGTGGTCGCCGGCATCGAGGCGCGCGGCTTCGTGCTGGGCGCGCCGCTGGCCGTGGCGCTGGGTGTCGGGTTCGTCCCGGTGCGCAAGGCCGGCAAGCTGCCCGGCGAGACCGTCGCCGCGAGCTACGACCTCGAGTACGGCACCGCCAGCATCGAGGTGCAGCCCGACGCCTTCCACCGTGCCTCGCGGGTGGCGCTCGTCGACGACGTGCTCGCGACCGGCGGCACGGCGGCCGCGGCGGCCGGTCTCGTGGCGCGCGCCGGCGGCGAGGTCGTCGAGCTGGCCGTGCTCATGGAGCTCACGTTCCTCGGCGGTCGGTCTCGCCTCGGCGACCTGCCGGTGCACGTCGTCCTCGGCGACTGACCAGGACCCGGCGACCCGTCGTCCACAGGCGGGGGACTCCCCAGGACGACCTCGGTGTTCTCTCCGTAGACTGGGAGCACGACGTCCGACGAGCAGGGGAGGTGCGCGTGAGCGACTCTGCACGCACCGTCGCGCCCGACACGACCGGCGACGACCCGGAGGCCACCGCGGCCACGAGCGGGCCGGGCGAGGCCGGCACGTCCACGACGTCCGGCGACGCCGCACCGTCCACCGGCTCGACGTCGATGGGATCGACCGGCTCGACCGGGCACGGCGTCAGCACCGGCAACCGGGTGCGGGCCCGCCTCAACCGGCTGGGTGGTCCGCGCCGGCCGGCCCCGAACCAGGTGCTCGAGCCGCTGCTGCGCGCCGTGCGGTCGGCCCACCCGAAGGCCGACGTCGGGCTCATCGAGCGCGCGTACCGCGTGGCCGAGCGCGCCCACGAGGGGCAGCTGCGCAAGAGCGGCGACCCGTACATCACGCACCCGCTGGCCGTCACCACGATCCTGGCCGAGCTCGGCATGACCGAGGCGACCCTGGTGGCCGCGCTGCTGCACGACACCGTCGAGGACACCGAGTACACGCTGGCCCAGCTGCGCGGCGACTTCGGTGACGAGGTCGCGGCGCTGGTCGACGGCGTCACCAAGCTCGACAAGCTCACGTACGGCGAGGCGGCGCAGGCCGAGACGGTGCGCAAGATGGTCGTGGCGATGGCCCGCGACATCCGGGTGCTCGTCATCAAGCTCGCCGACCGCCTGCACAACGCGCGCACCTGGCGGTACGTGTCGGTCGCCTCGGCGCAGCGCAAGGCCCGCGAGACGCTGGAGATCTACGCCCCGCTGGCTCACCGCCTCGGCATGAACACCATCAAGTGGGAGCTCGAGGACCTCAGCTTCGCCACGCTGTACCCCAAGGTCTACGACGAGATCGTCCGGCTGGTCAGCGAGCGCGCGCCGGCCCGCGAGGAGTACCTGGCGCAGGTGCGCCAGGAGGTCACCGACGACCTGCGCGGGGCCAAGCTCAAGGCCACCGTCACCGGCCGGCCGAAGCACTACTACTCGATCTACCAGAAGATGATCGTCCGCGGCCGCGACTTTGAGGACATCTACGACCTCGTCGCGGTGCGGGTGCTCGTCGACTCGGTGCGCGACTGCTACGCGGCGCTCGGTGCGCTGCACGCGCGGTGGAACCCGGTGCCCGGCCGGTTCAAGGACTACATCGCGATGCCCAAGTTCAACCTCTACCAGTCGTTGCACACCACGGTGATCGGCCCGGGCGGCAAGCCCGTCGAGATCCAGATCCGCACCCACGCCATGCACCGCCGCGCCGAGTACGGCGTCGCCGCGCACTGGAAGTACAAGGAGCAGCCCGGCGGTGCGCCGACCGGCCCCGGCGACGGCGTCGGCGACATGGCCTGGCTGCGGCAGCTGCTCGACTGGCAGCGCGAGACCGCCGACCCGGGGGAGTTCCTCGACTCGCTGCGGTTCGAGATCAACGCGCGGGAGGTCTTCGTCTTCACCCCGAAGGGTGACGTGGTCGCGCTGCCGGCCGGGTCGACGCCGGTCGACTTCGCGTACGCCGTGCACACCGAGGTCGGCCACCGCTGCATCGGCGGCCGGGTGAACGGGCGGCTGGTGCCGCTGGAGAGCCCGCTCGAGAACGGCGACGTCGTCGAGGCGCTGACCTCGAAGGCGCCGTCGGCCGGCCCGAGCCGCGACTGGCTGACGTTCGTGCGCAGCCCGCGGGCGCGCAACAAGATCCGCCAGTGGTTCAGCAAGGAGCGCCGCGAGGAGGCGGTCGAGCAGGGCAAGGACGAGATCACCAAGGTGATGCGCAAGCAGCACCTGCCGATCCAGCGGCTGATGTCGCACGAGTCCCTGACGGCGATCGCCACCGAGCTGCACTACACCGACATCACCGGGCTCTACGCGGCGATCGGCGAGGGGCACGTGTCGGCGCAGAGCGTCGTCGCGAAGCTCGTCCAGTCGCTCGGCGGCGAGGAGGGTGCCAGCGAGGACCTCGCCGAGGCGACCATCCCGAGCGCTCCCTCCCGGCGGCCGCGCAGCGGCGACCCGGGCGTGGTGGTGAAGGGCGTCGACGACCTGTGGGTGAAGCTCGCGCGCTGCTGCACCCCCGTTCCCGGCGACGACGTCATCGGCTTCGTCACCCGCGGCAGCGGGGTCTCGGTGCACCGCACCGACTGCACCAACGTCGGCACCCTGCGTGCCGAGCCCGACCGCATCGTCGAGGTCGAGTGGGCACCCTCGGCGGCCACCCTGTTCCTCGTGCAGATCCAGGTCGAGGCGCTCGACCGGTCCCGGCTGCTGTCGGACGTGACGCGGGTGCTCTCCGACGCGCACGTCAACATCCTGTCGGCGTCGGTGCAGACCACCCGCGACCGGGTCGCCAAGTCGCAGTTCAGCTTCGAGATGGGCGACCCCGCGCACCTGGGCCACGTGCTGAACGCCGTCCGGCGCATCGACGGCGTCTTCGACGTCTACCGGACGGCGGGCGGCAAACAGACCACCGCGCCGGGCACCGGCTGACCGCGTCCGGGCGCTCGAGGGTGCCCGAACCGTCGGACGCCGACGTCGGTGAGGGCCGTGCGCCCGAATCACCCCCAGAGTTCCGACAGGGGCGCGCGGGACGCGCGTCCGGGTCAGCCGCCGAAGTCGGCGAGGGCCTTGCGCGCCTGGGTCAGCCACTCGCGACGGGCCGCGAGCGCCGCCTCGGCGTCCGCGATCCGCTTGGCCCGCTGCTGCTCGCGGGCGCGCGCCAGGTCGTCCTCGAGCGACGCGATGGCCTGCTCGAGCTGGTCGACCGCGCTCTGCGCCCGCGCTCGCGCCTCCGGGTTCGAGCTGCGCCACCGGTTGTCCTCGGCGTCGCGGATCGCCTGCTCGACCGCCCGCATCCGCCGCTCGACGCGGTCGAGGTCGCCGCGGGGCACCTTGCCGGCCGCCTCCCAGCGGTCCTGCACGTCGCGCAGCGCTCGCTTGGCCGCGGCCAGGTCGCGCACCGGCAGCAGCGCCTCGGCCTCGACGAGCAGCGCCTCCTTGACCTGCAGGTTGGCGCCGAACTCGGCGTCCTGCTCGGCCTGGGCCGCGTGCCGGGCCTCGAAGAACGCGTCCTGCGCCCCCCGGAACCGGGCCCACAGCGCGTCGTCCTCCTTGCGGCCCGCGCGACCGGCGGCGCGCCAGCGGTCCATGAGCTGCTTGTAGGCCGACGCCGTCGGGCCCCAGTCGGTCGAGCCCTGCAGCGCCTCGGCCTCACGCACCAGCTCGTCCTTCGCCTCGCGAGCCTGCGTCTGCTCCTCGTCGAGGTGCGCGAAGAACTGCCGCCGCTTGCGGTCGAACGCGGTGCGGGCGTGGCTGAACCGCTTCCAGAGCTCCTCCTCGGAGCGCCGGTCGAGGCGGGTGCCCGACTTCTGGTGGGTCTTCCACTCCTCGAACAGGTCGCGCATGCGCTGCCCGTCAGCACGCCACTGCGTGCGCTCGGGCGGGGTGCCGGCCAGCGACTCGGCCTCGACCACCAGCTGCTCGCGCTCCTCGCGGGCCTTCGCCCGGGCCTTCGACCGCGCGGCGTCGGCCTGCGAGCGCCGCTGCTTCGCCAGCTCGGTGAGCTCGGCGACCCGGGCGTCGAGCGCCGCGAGGTCGCCGACGGCGTGCAGGTCGGTGGCCAGCTCGCGCAGGTGGGCGGTGCCCGTGTCGATCTCGCCGGGCGGCACGTCGGTGCTGGTCAGCCGCTGCACGAACAGGTCGACCTGCGACAGCACCTCGTCGTACTTGCGGGCGAAGTACGCCAGCGCCTCCTGCGGCGAGGCCCCCGGGTACGAGCCGACCTCGCGCTCGCCGCCGTCGGGCAGCTGCACGAAGACCGTGCCGTCGTCGGCGACGCGGCCGAAGCGCTCCGCCTCGGCCAGCGAGGTGACGTGCCCGGTCGGCTCGGCGGCCGCCGGAGCCGCGGCGGGCGGCGCGTCGACCCGGTCGGCCGGCCGGCGTGGCACGGCGGCCGGGGTCGGG
>NZ_BAAHBM010000141.1:0-4951 GCF_054776675.1 Angustibacter aerolatus | reverse complement strand
GGGCGTCGCGCACCGACAGCGGCAGCGGCTGCCAGCCGGCCCACCGCCCGAGGTGCACCACGGGCGGCGCGACCTCGCCGTCGCGGGCCAGCTCGACGGGGTCGCCGTCGCGCACGCGGCCGTCGGCGCCCACGTGCACCAGCCGGTCGGCGTGCTGCAGCACCCGCTCGAGGCGGTGCTCGGCGAGCAGCACCGTCATGCCGAGGTCGTGCACCAGCCGGGTCAGCGCCGCGAGCACCTCCTCGGCGCCGGTCGGGTCGAGCGCCGACGTCGGCTCGTCGAGCACCAGCACCCGCGGGTGCGCCGTGAGGGCGGAGCCGATCGCGACGCGCTGCTGCTGCCCGCCGGACAGGTCGCGCAGGGGACGGTCGCGCAGGTCGGCGATCCCGAGCAGGTCGAGCGTCTCCTCGACGCGGCGGCGCATCGTGCCCGGGTCGACCGCGAGCTGCTCCATCGCGTACGCGAGCTCGGCCTCGACGGTGTCGGTGACGAAGCCGGCGAGCGGGTCCTGGCCGACGACGCCGACGACGTCGGCCAGGTCGCGCGGCCGGTGGGTGCGGGTGTCGCGACCGAGCACGCGCACGGCGCCGGCCAGCGTGCCTCCGGTGAAGTGCGGCACCAGCCCGCTCACCGCGCCGAGCAGGGTCGACTTGCCGGTGCCGGTGCGACCGACGACCAGGCACAGCTCGCCCTCGTCGACCCGCAGCGACACCTCGCGCAACACGGGCCGGGTGGCGCCGGCGTACGTCACCGTGACCCGGTCGAGCTCGACCGCCGCGTTCACCGCGACCGCCCCCCGTCGAGCGCCCCGACGACGGCCGGGACGGCGCCGACGAGCAGCCCGGCGACGGCGAGCGCCGGCAGCTGCGGCCAGGCCAGCGGCTGCAGCGGCATCGACGTCGCGACGGGGTCGAGCCGGGCCGCGACGAGCGAGGACGCCGCGACCACCAGGCCGCACCCGGCGACCAGCCACTCGACCAGACCCCACCGGTCGGGACGGTGCACGGTGCGCTGCACCCGGCGTCCGCCCGCCCGCAGCCCGGCGACGACGAGCAGCAGCCCGACCAGCAGGGTGGGCACCCCGAGCACCGCGGGGCCGGTGGTGTCGAGCAGCCCGTACGTGCCGAGCGCGGCCCCCACCAGCCCGGCCAGCGACAGCGCGGTGGTCAGCCGACGGGCGCCCGCCGACACCTCGCGAGCGCGCCCGAAGCCGCGCGAGTCCATCGCCGCAGCCAGGGCCAGGCTGCGGTCGAGCACGTCCTGCAGCACCGGCAGCGCGACCCGGCGCACCGACCGCAGACCGCGACCGGCGCCGCCGCGCAGCTGCTGGGCGCGCGACACGCGCTGCACCGCCTCGGCCAGCTGCGGCGCCACGCTGACCGACACCACCACCGCGACACCGATCTCGTGCAGCGCGCCGGGGAGCGCGCGCAGCAGCCGCTTGGGGTCGGCCAGCGCGTTCGCCGCGCCGACCGCGACCACGACGCAGGCCAGCCGCAGGCCCTGCACCCCGGCCGACAGCAGCCCCTCGGCGGTCAGCGTGCCGCCCACCTCGATGCCGGCCGCCCACGACGGCAGGCCGAGCGACGGCAGCCGCAGCACGACGTGCTCGCCGTCCTTGAACCCGACGAGCACGTGCAGCACCAGCCGCAGCGCCACGACGAGCAGCCCGAGCAGCAGGTACCAGCGGAAGGCGCGCGCCCACGGGTCGTCGCCGCGGCAGGCCAGCACGACCGACGTCGAGACGGCCAGCACCAGCACGAGCAGCAGCGGGTTCGTGGTGCTGCTCGCCGCGACCGCCAGGCCCAGCGCCCAGACCCACCACGCCGCCGGGTGCACCGCACGGGTCCGCCGCGAAGCGGTCGCCGACGCGCTCGACCGCGGCGCCGGGCTCGGGACCCGGGCCTCGCGGACGGGCGCGGTGGGCGCCGACACGTTCAGCCGGACCTGCGCCGTCGGGCCACGACGGCACCCGCGCCGCCGACGACCAGCACCAGCCCCAGGGCGACCAGCGCGCCGGTGGGCGTGCCGCCGTCGGACGACACGGGCTCGCTCGCCAGCGCGCCCGGGTCGTCGGCTGGGTCGGTGGTGTCGGCGTCGCCGGGGGGTGCGGACGTCGCAGCCGCTGCACCCGCGGCGCTCGTGGAGGTGGTCGGCGCCGTCGTGGTCGTCGCGCCACGGGTCGTCGACGAGCCGGACGCCGAGGTCGTGGAGGACGCGCGTGGCGTCGTCGACCTGGCCGCGCTCGGGCGGGTGGACGAGCTCGACGTCCTCGGTGCGGAGGACGTCGTGGGTCGCGTCGTCGTGGTGCTGCGGTGCGTCGTGCTGCTGGTGCGCGGCGCGGGCGTCGTCGTCCGGGTGGTGGGCTTCGGCCTGGGTTCCGCGGGCGCGGCCGGCGGGGCCACCGCCGGGCGGGCGCCGGCGCCGAACGCCCAGCCCTCGACCGAGCCGGCGGCCGGACGGCGCGAGCCGGCGCCGGTCGAGCTGTACTGCCACGAGCCGCCGCGGTTCGCGTGCCAGTACGACCAGTACGCCGAGGTGGGCGGGGTGCGCCGGCAGGGGTCCTTCGCGGCAGTGGGCAGGCCGTTCAGCCGGCAGACGAAGCCGGGCTGGGTCTGCACGTAGGCGATCGAGAAGCCCGCCGCCTTCAGCGCGGCGATCCCGGACGCCGGCGACCCGGCGGCGCAGCGCGTGCTGGTGCCGCCGAGCGGGCCGAAGTCGACGACGACGGTGACGCCGGTGCTGCCCGAGCAGGCCGCGGCCTGCGCGGGGGGTGCCGCGACCAGCCCGGACGCCAGCAGCGCGACCAGGCCCGCGGCGAGGGCCGCGAACCGGGTCAGGACGCCGCGGCGCCGGCGGGCTGAGGTCACGCGTGCCGTCCGTGCCGTCGGCGGGTCACCCGGGCCAGCAGCAGGGCCAGCACGCCGAGACCGAGCAGGCCGGTGCCGGTGGCGACGAGCGGCGCCACCTCGGTGCCGGTGCGCGGCAGGTCGCTCGCGCTGGCGGGCAGCGCGGTGCCGGCGATCGTGCCGGGCTCGACGGTCTCGTCCACACCGAGGTACCCCGAGTCGTCGTCCGTGCTCGACGTGCCGCTGGGCTCGCTCGTCGTGGTGGTGCTGGTGGTGGGCGACGCGCAGGCCAGGGCAGGTGCGTTCGGCGCGGCACCGGCGGCGGTCGCGGTGCCGACGGTGCCACCCGCCAGGGCCAGCGCAGCCTGGGTCGTGGCCCGGCGGTCCTGGTCGGTCGGGGTCCTCGTGCTGCGGGCGGACACGGCGTAGGCGACGCCGCCGCGCAGCGCCGACGATGCGTCGCAGTCGTACTGCAGGCCGGTGAGGTAGCGACGGGCCGCCGCGAGCGGGCCCGTGACGCCGGTGGCCTGCAGGGCCTGCACGGCGAGCGCGGTGCTGTTGGCGTTCACGCCGGACGTCGGGCCGGCCCCGCCGAAGCCGCCGCCTGCGCGCTGCCGCCCGGCGAGCCAGCTCGCGCCGCGGAGGGCGGCCGGGGTGGGTGCGCCGGCGGACGCGTGGGCGAGCAGGGCCATCGCGGTGGCGTCGGGGTCGGCGGTCGAGTCGTCGGTGCAGGCCGTGGCCGCCTCGTCGAGCCGGTAGCCGCCGGCCGGGCACTGCTGCAGGTCGAGGAAGGCGAGCGCCTGCGGGCCGGCGCCGTCGACCGTCGGGGTGCTGAAGTGCTGCAGCGCCAGGATCGCGAACGCCTGGCTGAAGGTGTTGGAGTAGTCGCCGAACGCCGAGGCGTCGGCGAACCGGCCGTCGGCGTCCTGCAGCCCGCGCAGCGTCGCCACGACGTCCTGGCCGCCGAGGTCGGTGGCGTCGAGACCCTGCGCGACGGCGGCCAGCCCGGCCTTGCCGAGCGCGCCGGCGTAGTGCTCGCCGCCGCTGCCGGCGTACTCGTCGAGGTGGGCGACGACCTGGCGCATCGCCTCGCGCGCCGCGTCCTGGCCGACCTGCGCGCCGTCGAGGGCGAGCACAGCGTCGAGGGTCAGGCCCCAGTCGGCGTAGTCGGTGCCGTCGAAGGTGGTCGAGAGGTGCCCGCCGCCGGCGACGAGCTGCCTGGCCAGGAACCCGCCGGCCACGGCGCCGGGGTCGGTCGAGGTGGCCGGTGCCGCGGCGGCACGAGCCAGCCGGCGGGCGCCGGGCCCGGTCTCGGGGGCGGCCTCGGCGGTCGAGGTCGAGCTGCTCGGCGTGCTCGTCGTGGACGAGGGGGTCGAGGTCGCCGGCGTGCTGGTCGGTGCCGTGCTGGTCGTCGTGGCGGTCGGCCCGGTGTCCGCCGCGGTCCGGGTCGCAGCCGGAGCGGTCGCGGTCGGGACGCCGCCGGTCGCGGTCGACGTGGTGGTCGTCGCCGGGGCGGTGGCGGTGCCGCTGGCGAGCGCACCGCCGGCGGGCAGGACGACGAGCGCCAGGGCCGCGGTGGTGGCGAGCGCGGCGCGCAGGGTGCGGGGGTGGGACCGACCGGACATGGTCGCCTCTCGGGCAGCGGTCGGGCGACGTCCGGCGGCACGGCCCACGGGGCGCGCGCCGACCGGGCTCCGCCCGTAGACCTCGACGGGTGCAGTGGAGCCGCTCGCGCGTTCCAGGCGTTCCGGCTCGCCACGGGCCCGGGTCGGGCGTGGCCTACGGTTGCGGGTCAGCGCCGGCGTCGGACCGGCTTCCCCTGGAGCTCACGGGTGGGTGGTGCGTGGTGCAGCGTAACCGAGCCGGACGCCGGTCCGGCACGGCTCGTGCGCTGGGCCTGCTTGCCGGGGTGGCCGCGGACGCGCTGCTCGGCGACCCGCGCCGGTGGCACCCGGTGGCCGGGTTCGGGCAGGCCGCCGACGCGCTGCAGCGCCGGGTCTGGGCCGACTCGCGGGCGCGGGGTGCGGCGTTCACCGCGGTGGCCGACGGCGCGCCGGTCGGGCTCGGGCTGCTGACCCGGCGCACGCCCGCCTGGATGCAGC
>NZ_BAAHBM010000140.1:0-5111 GCF_054776675.1 Angustibacter aerolatus | reverse complement strand
TCGACCAGCTGCGAGGTCGACCAGACACGGCCCGGTTCGGCGGCCAGGCAGGCCAGCACCGCCTGCCGCAGCGGGGGCCCGGCCGTCACCTGCTCGCCGTCCGGCCCGACCACCTCGACCGCCCCGAGCAGCAGCACCCGCACCGGGTGCTCGGCCACGGGCGCAGCGACCGTCGTCGGCACATCGACCTCCCGGCGGCACATCCCGTTCGTCACACTGTCTCGTGGACGATTCAACCCCATGCAGGTGACGTCTGCGCAGTCGCAACAGTTTCCGTGGTCGGTACGCCGTGGCTCAGGGGCGGCCGCGCAGCCGCCGCACCACGCCGGTGCGCCCGCGCACGCCGGCTGCCTCGGCGCGACCCGCCGTCGGGTCGCCCGACCAGACCGCCAGCCGGCCACCCAGGCTGAGCGCCCGCAGCCGCTGCTGCACCTCGCGCCGCGCGGTCGAGGTGGTGACGACGAGCAGCTGGTCGCCGCGCCGCAGCACCGTGCGCGCGCCCGGCACGAACGAGTCGTCGCCGCGCACGACCAGGGTGATGTTGGCGCCGCGCGGCAGGCGCAGCTCGAACACCTCCAGGCCGTGCAGCCTCGACGTCGCGCCCACCCGCACCTGCACGACGTCGGCCCCGAGCTGCTCGAGCGGCGCCGACTCCAGCTGCAGGTCGCGCGAGTCGAGGTCGTGCGCGACGCCGAGGCGCCGGGCGAACCACGGCAGCGTGGGGGCCTGCACGAGGGTGAACACGACGACCAGCACGAACACCAGGTCGAACAACCACTCCGTGCCCGCCACGCCGGAGGTGATCGGCACGGTGGCCAGCACGACCGGCACGGCACCGCGCAGCCCGGCCCACGACAGGAAGGCCTGCTGGCGCCAGGGCAGGCGGAACGGCGTCATCGAGACCAGCACCGACAGCGGCCGGGCGAGCAGCAGCAGCACCAGGCCGAGCACCAGCGCCGGCAGCAGCTGGGCGCTCAGCCGGCTCGGCGAGGCGAGCAGCCCGAGCAGCACGAACAGGCCGATCTGCGCGAGCCAGCCGAGGGCCTCGACGAAGCCGCGCACGGCAGAGCGGTGCGGCAGCGCGGTGTTGCCGAGCACCAGCGACGCGACGTACACCGCGAGGAAGCCGGACGCGTGCACCGCGGCAGCGGCGCCGTACGACAGCACCGCGAGGGCGACGACGGCGAGCGAGAGCAGCGCCGACGACGGCAGCGCGAGCCGTCGCAGCAGCCACGACCCGAGGAAGCCCGCGCCCAGCCCGACCGCCGCACCGACCAGCAGCTCGAAGACGGCCAGCAGCACCAGCTCCCACCACGGGTGCGCCCCGCCGTGGTCGCTCGCGATCTCGGCCAGCGTCACCACCAGCAGCACGACCGGCGCGTCGTTCAGGCCCGACTCGGCCTCGAGCACGCCCGACAGCCGCGGGTGGATGGGCACCCGGCGCAGCACCGAGAACACGGCCGCGGCGTCCGTCGACGACAGCACCGCGCCCACGAGCAGCGCGACCGTCCAGTCGAGCGCCAGCAGGTAGTGCGCGGCCACCCCCACCACTCCGACCGACACCAGCACCCCGATCGTGGAGAGCATCGCGGCCGGTGCGATCGACGAGCGGACGCTGGACCAGCGCGTCGTCACCCCGCCCTCGGCGAGGATCAGCACGAGGGCCGAGTACCCGAGCACCTGGGTCAGCTCGGCGTCGTCGAACCGGATGCCGAGCCCGCCCTCGCCGACCGCCACGCCGAGCGCCAGGTAGAGCAGCAGCGAGGGCAGACCGGAGGCCACGGACAGGCGCACCGCCGAGATCGCGACCAGCACCAGCACCGCGCCGACGAGCAGGACGCCGTTCAGACCCTCGACGGTCACGGGGCCCCCGGCCCGGCGCACCGGGCCGCCCGCAGCGGGGGACGCGCGGTGGGGGAGGGCACGGTCCAGTCTCCCAGACGGGCGGCTGGACGGCGGGTCGGCAGCGCGCCGGGGCGCCGCACCGGGCCGTCCGGCCGGCAGTCGTTACCCTCGCAACGTGCCCCGCCTCGCCGTCGTCCGCCGTGCCGTCGTGGTCGTGGTGGCCGCCCTGGTGGTCGTCGCCGTGGTGGTGGCGGTCGCCGTCACGGCGGGGGTGCGGCGCTCGCTGCCCGACCGCGGCGGCCAGGTCGCGGTGCCCGGTCTGGGCGCCCAGGTGACCGTGCGGCGCGACGACCAGGGCGTGCCGCAGGTGTACGCCGACAGCGCCCTCGACCTGTTCGCGGCGCAGGGCTACGTCACGGCGCAGGACCGGTTCTTCGAGATGGACTACCGCCGGCACGTGACGGCCGGCCGGCTCGCCGAGCTGGTGGGCGACGACCCGTCGGCGATCGAGGCCGACAGGGTGACCCGGACGCTCGGCTGGCGGCGGGTCGCCGAGCAGGAGCTGCCCATGCTGTCGACGGCGACCCGCAGCTACCTGCAGGCCTACGCCGACGGCGTCAACGCCTTCGTGAACGGGCGCTCGCCGTCGCAGCTCGGCGTCGAGTACGGCCTGCTCGACCTGCAGCTGCCCGACTACCGCGTCGAGCCGTGGACGCCGGTCGACTCGCTGGCCTGGCTCAAGGCGATGGCCTGGGACCTGAAGGGGAACTACGCCGACGAGCTGACGCGGGCCCGGCTGGCCAGCACGCTGTCGAACCGGCGCATCGCGAAGCTCTACCCGCGCTACCCGTCCGACCACGCGCCGATCGTGCGAGCCGACGACCTGCAGAGCGAGTCCGCGACGAGCGCCACCACGACGGCGTCCGCCGACGACCAGAGCGCGTCGGCGCTGCCCGGCCAGGACGCGCTGCGGCGGGTGCGGCAGGCCCTCGATGCCGTCCCGTCGCTGCTCGGCTCCGGCGACGGGCTCGGGTCGAACGCGTGGGTGGTCTCCGGCGCGCACACCACCACCGGCCGGCCGCTGCTGGCCAACGACCCGCACCTCGGGCTGCAGGTGCCGAGCACCTGGTACCAGATCGGCCTGCACTGCCGGTCGGTCACGGCGCAGTGCCCGTTCGACGTCGCCGGGTTCACGTTCTCGGGGCTGCCCGGCGTGGTGATCGGCCACAACGCGCGCGTCGCCTGGGGCTTCACGAACCTCGACCCCGACGTCACCGACTTCTACCTCGAGCGCGTCGACGGCGACCAGGTCGAGGTCGACGGCGGCACCGAGCCGCTCACCACCCGCCAGGAGACGCTGCGGGTGCGCGGGGGCGCCGACGTCGCGCTGACGGTGCGCTCGACCCGGCACGGCCCGATCCTGTCCGACGTGATCTCCGGCGTGGCCGCGGCCGGTCGGCAGCCGCGCGGCGACGACCAGGACGACGCGCAGTACGACGTCTCGCTCGCCTGGACGGCGCTCACGCCGGGCCGCACCGCCGACGCCGTCTTCGCGATCGACCGGGCCACCGACTGGACGTCGTTCCGTGCCGCGGCGCGGCTGTTCGACGTCCCCTCGCAGAACATGGTCTACGCCGACGTCGACGGGCACATCGGGTACCAGGCGCCCGGCCGGATCCCGGTGCGGCAGAGCGGTTCGGACGGCACGGTGCCGGTGCCCGGCTGGCTGAGCCGGTACGACTGGAAGGGCACGGTGCCGTTCGAGCAGCTGCCCACGGTGCTCGACCCGGCCGAGGGCTTCGTGGTCACCGCGAACCAGCAGGTCACCGACGCGCCCGAGCCGTTCCTCACCGCCGACTGGGGCTACGGCTACCGCTCGCAGCGCATCCGCGACCTCATCACCCAGCGGCTGCAGCGCGGCCGGATCAGCCCGGCCGACATGAGCGCCATCCAGCTCGACCAGCGCAACCCGCTCGCCGCGACGCTGGTGCCGCTGCTGCTGCAGGTCGACCTCTCCGACGACCCGTTCACCGCCGAGGCCCAGCGTCTGCTGCGCGGGTGGGACCACCGCCAGCAGCCCGACTCGGCGCCGGCCGCCTACTACAACGCGGTCTGGCGCAACCTGCTGCGGCTCGGGTTCGACGACGAGCTGCCCGCCGACCTCGCGGCCGACGGCGGCGAGCGGTGGTTCGAGGTCGTGCGGCGCCTGCTCGACAGCAAGTCCGACGCCTGGTGGGACAACCGCGCGACCCCCGGCGCCGTCGAGAACCGCGACGAGATCCTGCGCCAGGCCCTCGTGGCCGGCCGGCTCGAGCTCACCCGGTCGCTCGGCAAGGACCCCTCCAAGTGGCAGTGGGGCCGGCTGCACCGCCTCGAGCTGCACCACCCGGTGCTCGGCGGGTCCGGCGTCCCCGCACCCGTGCGGTCGCTGGTGAACCTCGACGGCGTGGCCGTCGGCGGCGGCACCGGCCTCGTCGACGCGACCGGCTGGGACGCGGCGTCCGGCTACCAGGTCGTCGCAGGCCCCTCGATGCGGATGGTGGTCGACGTCGGCCGCTTCGACGACAGCACCTGGGTCAACCTCACCGGCGCCTCCGGCCACCCCTTCGACGCCCACTACGACGACCAGCTCGGGCACTGGGTCGCCGGCCGCAGCTACCCCTGGCCGTTCACCGAGGCCGCCGTCCGCAGCGCGACGGACGACGAGCAGCAGCTCACCCCCGACGCCCCCTGAGGCCCCCTGACGCGTCCGGGTCGTCCCTGGCCCGCGCCACTCCTCGCTCGCGCCGCTCCTCGCCCGCGCTGCCCCGGTGCTGCCCGCCACGTGAAGTGGGCGCGCGCACCGTCCCAGGGGCGTGCACACCGCTCGGACGGTGCCGCAGCCGCAGGGAGCCGGTCCCCGCCGTCGCGCGGGACGTCGGCGGGCTGCCTGTGGCGCGCGCACCGTTCCCGGGGCGTGCACACCCCTTGGACGGTGGGCCAGCCGACTTCACGTGGCTCGCACGCGACCGGGCGGAGGGGTCAGGGCAGGCGCACGATGGCGGACGGCGTGACGGCGACGTGCACGGGCCGGTCGTGGGGCTCGACGGGCAGCGGTCCCTCGACGAGCTCGCCGTCGTGCAGCAGGGCGACGACGAGGGCGTCGGGGCGGGCGCGGGCGAGGGCGCGGTCGAAGCTGCCGCCGCCCTGGCCGAGGCGGCGCCCGGCCCGGTCGACGAGCAGGGCCGGCGCGACCACGACGTCGGCGCGCGCGACGGCGTGCGGTC
>NZ_BAAHBM010000139.1:0-5182 GCF_054776675.1 Angustibacter aerolatus | reverse complement strand
CGGGCTGCTCGGCGCCGCCGACGTCGAGGCGCCCGACCGGCTCGACGCCGCGGCGCTGCAGGTCGGGGCCCTGCCGCCCGGCCTCGAGGTCAGCGGCGCCGGCCCCACCGGCGACGACGTCGTGCTGCGGGTGCGCGACGACGCCGACCCGGCCGCGGTCTGGGCCGCGGCGACGCGGTACACCGCCGCGGCGACCGGCGAGCTGCTCGACCTCGTGCACCAGGTCGTACCCGCCCACCGACGAGCCGTCGCGAGCGGCGGCTGGACGCGGATGGCCAGCGTGCGCGCGGCCAAGTCCGCCGTGATCGACCACCTCGAGTTCTCGGACGTCGCCGAACCCGGCGTCCTCGGCGCCGCCGTCCTGGCGGAGCAGGCGGCCGATGCCGTCGTCGCCGACCCCGTCGCAAGCCCCCTCTAGAAGGAGCAGCATGACCACCACGACCAAGCCGGTCCGCACCCTCGCCGACATCGCGGCGCCGAACGGCGTGTTCTCGATCATCGCGATGGACCAGCGCAACACGCTGCGCCGCATGTTCACCGCCGTCGGCATCGAGGCGAGCGACGCCGACATGGTGCAGGCCAAGACCGACGTCGCCCGCGCCCTGAGCCCGCTGGCCAGCGGCATCCTGTTCGACCCGACCTTCGGGGTGCCCGCGGTCACCGGCAACGACGCGCTGGCCGAGAGCTGCGGCCTGCTGGTCGCCTCCGAGCCGGCCGAGCGCGGCAAGCACGGCGTCGAGCCGGTGACCCACCGCGACCCGCAGCTCGACAGCCGCTGGGTGCTCGAGCAGGGCGGCGACGCCAACAAGTTCTTCGCCCAGCTGCGCGCGGACCGCCCGCTCGCCGGCCGCGACCTGGTCACCGAGTGCCTGGACGCCGTGCGCGAGGTCGTCGCCGACTGCGCCGAGGTCGGCATCCCGTCGGTCATCGAGAACCTCGTCTACCCGCTCGACGGCGAGGACTTCTCCGGGAAGCGCCGCGAGGACGCGATCATCGAGTCGGCTCGCGCGCTGAACGAGATCGACTGCGACCTGCTGAAGCTGGAGTACCCGGGGTCGCCCGAGGGCTGCCGCCGGCTCGCCGAGGTGCTCGACCGCCCCTGGGCCGTGCTCTCGGCCGGCGTGCCGTTCGACGACTTCACCAAGGTGCTCGAGGTCGCGTTCGACGAGGGCGGCGCGTCGGGCTTCATCGCCGGCCGCTCGGTGTGGCGCGAGTCGCTGCCGCTGCAGGGCCAGGAGCGCACGACCTTCCTGCAGGACGTCGCGCTGCCGCGCCTCGAGCGCCTGGTGTCGGTCGCCGCCGACCGCGCGCGCCCCTGGACCGACGTCCGCGCCTGACCGACTCGGATCGATTCGGATCGATTCGCATCGATCCGGATCGGCCCACGATCGCCCCGCGCCCGGTGTCCCTCGCAGACGCCGGGCGCGGGTGCCAGGGGCGTCAGGCGGCCGTGGCCTCCTCGAGGCTCGTCGGGTCGTCGTGCCGGCCGAGCAGCAGGCCGTACGCGACGCCGGCGACGACCGCGCCCACGAGCGGGGCGAGGACGAACAGCCACAGCTGGCCGATCGCGTCACCGCCGGCGAAGAGCGCCGGGCCGATGGAGCGCGCCGGGTTCACCGAGGTGTTGGTGACCGGGATCGTCACCAGGTGGATGAGGGTGAGCGCCAGCCCGATGGCGATCGGGGCGAACCCGCGCGGGGCGCGCGTGTCGGTCGCGCCCAGGATCACCAGCACGAAGAACGCGGTCATCACGACCTCGGCGACCAGTGCGGCGAGCAGCGAGTAGCCGCCGGGGGACCGGTCGCCGTACCCGTTCGTCGCGAAGCCCGAGCCCGAGGCGCTGAACCCCTGCTGCCCGTCGGCGATCACCCAGAGCACAGCGGCCGCGACGACCGCCGCGACGACCTGGGTCACGACGTACGCCGGCACGTCGCGCCAGGCGAACCGCCTGGCCGTGGCGAGCCCGACCGTCACAGCGGGGTTGAAGTGGCCGCCCGACACGTGACCGACGGCGTACGCCATCGTCGTCACGGAGAGGCCGAACGCCAGTGCGACGCCGACGAACCCGATGCCGAGGTGCACGTCGTCGTCCGACAGGAAGCCCGCCGCCAGCACCGCCGAGCCGCAGCCGGTGAGAACCAGCCAGAACGTGCCGAGGAACTCCGCAGCCAGCCGCTGCGTCACCGAGACCCGGTCCATCGCGCCACCCCTGACGTCCGGTCGCCGCCGGTCGGACGACTCCGTCGGCAGCCTGGCACCGCTGCAGGCGGCGCGACAAGGACCGGCGCGAACGCCGCGCGACCTGCTGCCCGCCGGCGGCGCGACCCGTACCGTGCACGGATGAGCGAGCGCGCGCACGACGTCGTGCTGTACGGCGCCACGAGCTTCGTCGGCGCCCTGACGGCCGAGCACCTGTCCCGGCACGCGCCGCCAGGCACCCGGGTCGCGCTGGCCGGCCGGTCCCTCGAACGGTTGCAGCAGCTGCGGTCCGGGCTGCCGGACGTCGCCCGCGACTGGCCGCTGGTCGTGGCCGACGCCACCGACGAGCGAGCACTGGCCGGGCTCGCGGCGTCGACCCGCGCGGTCGCCTCGACGGTCGGCCCCTACGCGCGCCACGGCCTGCCGCTCGTCGAGGCCTGCGCCGCCGCCGGCACCCACTACGCCGACCTCACCGGCGAGGTGCAGTTCGTGCGCGCGGCCATCGACCGCTGCGACGCGCCGGCGAGGGCGTCCGGTGCCCGGCTGGTGCACGCCTGCGGCTACGACTCGGTGCCGTCGGACCTCGCGGTGCTGCTGCTGGCCGAGCAGGCGGGGGCGGACGGCGCCGGCGGGTTGACCGACGTCACGACCCGGGTGCGGCTTCGCGGTGGCGTCAGCGGCGGCACGATCGCCTCCATCCGCTCCGAGGTCGAGGCCGTGCGCACCGACCGCGCGGCGGCCCGCCTGGCCCGCGACCCCTTCGGCCTCAGCCCGAACCGCGACGCCGAGCCCGACGTGCCGCAGCCGCCGGACGTCGCGCCGCCCGCCCCCGTCGGCGGCCGGTGGACCGCGCCGTTCGTGATGGCGTCGTACAACACCCGGATCGTGCGACGCAGCAACGCGTTGAGCGGCTGGAGGTACGGCCGCGGCCTGCGCTACCGCGAGGTGCTCGACGTCGGCCGCGGACCGGTCGGGGCCCTGACCGCGGCCGGGGTGAGCGCCGGGCTCGGCGCCCTGGTGGGCGCGATGCTGTTGCCGCCCGGGCGCGCGCTGCTCGACCGCGTGCTGCCCGGTGCTGGGCAGGGCCCCTCGCAGCAGACCCGCGACGCCGGCTGGTTCCGGCACGAGACGCTGGCGGTCACCGAGAGCGGACGCCGGTACCTGGCCACGGTCTCGGCCCAGGGCGACCCCGGGTACGCCGCCACGGCGGTGATGCTGGGGGAGGCGCTGCTGGCGCTCGGGCTCGACGAGCTGCCGCCCTGCGCCGGCTCCCTGACACCCGCCACCGCCGTGGGTGACGCCCTCGCCGCGCGGCTGCGGGCGGCCGGCCACCGGTACGACGTCCGCGAGGTCGAGCCCGCCCGCTGACCGTCGCCGGCTCGCCCGACCCGCCGATCGGCGGGGGGCTGGTCGGCCGCGGCCGCGGCGTAGGGCACACTGGAGGCTGCGGTCGTCGTGGGACATCCACCCCGGCCGCGGTCGAGTGCAGCGCCCCATGAGGCGCGAGGAACGCCGCAGAGCAACCGCGGGCCGCCCAGTGCATCACCGGCCACCCGCGTTCTCTCGAGAGGCTGTACCCCAGTGCCCCGATCCACCACGCCCCGTCGCGCCACCGCGCCCGCCGGCACCTCCACCACCCCCGCGACGCCGACGACCCCGGCCACCCCGGACGCCGCGCCCGCCGCCCCGCTCGGCCAGGCGGGCACCCGCTCGTTCGCCGATCTCGGCGTGCCGGACGCCCTGGTGCGCTCGCTGGCCACCCGCGGCATCACCTCCCCGTTCCCCATCCAGGCCGCGACGCTGCCCGACTCGCTGGCCGGCCGCGACGTGCTCGGCCGCGGCCGCACCGGCAGCGGCAAGACCGTCGCCTTCGCGCTGCCGACCATCGCGACGCTGCAGCGCACCGCGAACCCCCGCCGCGCCAACCGGCCGCGCGCCCTCGTGCTGCTGCCGACCCGCGAGCTGGCCAACCAGGTCGCCGACACGCTGCGCCCGCTGGCCGAGGCCGTCGGCATGAAGCTCACCACCGTCTACGGCGGCGTCGGCCAGAACCCCCAGGTCACCGCGCTGCGGGCCGGCGTCGACGTGCTCGTCGCCTGCCCCGGCCGGCTCGAGGACCTCATCGGCCAGGGCCACGTGCACCTCGACGCGATCGAGGTCACCGTGCTCGACGAGGCCGACCACATGGCCGACCTCGGCTTCCTGCCCGGCGTGAAGCGACTGCTCGACCGCACCCCGACGGGCACCCAGCGGCTGCTGTTCTCGGCGACGCTCGACAACGGCGTCGACGTGCTCGTGAAGCGCTACCTGCGCAACCCGGTCACGCACTCGGTCGAGGCCGCGAAGGCCGACACCGCCGCGATGGAGCACCACGTGCTCGCCGTGTCGGCCGCCGACAAGCCGGCCGTCGTGCGCGAGCTCGCCGCCGGCCAGGGCCGCAGCCTGCTGTTCATGCGCACCAAGCACACCGCCAAGAAGCTCGCCAAGCAGCTGACGGCGGCCGGCATCCCGGCGGTCGAGCTGCACGGCAACCTGTCGCAGGGTGCCCGCGAGCGGAACCTCGCGGCGTTCGGCGAGGGCGACGTGCGGGTGCTGGTGGCCACCGACATCGCGGCCCGCGGCATCCACGTCGACGACGTCGGCCTGGTCGTGCACGTCGACCCGCCGGCCGAGCACAAGGCGTACACCCACCGCTCCGGCCGGACGGCGCGCGCCGGTGCCGCCGGTCTCGTCGTCACCCTCATGACGCCCGACCAGCGCGGCGACGTCCGCACGCTCACCCGGCAGGCGGGCATCACCCCGCGCCAGGTGGCCGTGACCCCCGGCGACGCCGTGATCACCGAGCTCACCGGCCCCGCCGCCGCGTACGTGACGCCGGCACCGGTCGAGGCCCCGCAGCCGCAGGGCCAGGGCCGCGGTGGCCGCCGCGGTGGCAGCAGCCCGCAGGGCGGTGGCCAGGCCCGCGCGGCCCAGGCGCCCGCGG
>NZ_BAAHBM010000138.1:0-5372 GCF_054776675.1 Angustibacter aerolatus | reverse complement strand
CTCGGCGGCCTCGTCCTCGTCCTCGGCGTCGGGCTCGGCGAGCTCGTCGGCGGGCAGGCTCGAGGCGGCGGCCGGCTGCGCGACCTGCAGCTCGTCCTGCACGTCCGCCAGCGGCGCCGGCTCGTCGACCGGCTGCTCGCCGGACCGCTCGGTGACCAGGTCGGCGCCGGGGTCGGTGGCCGGCACGCTCGGCTGGGCGGTCTTGCGGGCCCGGCTCGCCCGCTTGCGGGCGGTCTTCTTCGCGGGAGCCGGCTCGGCGGCGGCCTCGTCCGCCGACGCGGCGACGGGCTCGGGCGCCGTGGCGGCGGGCGCCTCGTCGGCGACCGGTGCGGGGGCGGGCGCGGCGGTCTTCTTGGTGGCCCGCTTGCGGGCGGCCTTCTTGGCCGGTGCGGGGGCGACGACGTCGACGGCGGGGGTCGGCACGTCACCTGCGGTGGGCGCGGGGTCGCCGGCCGGGACGACGGTGACCGTCGGCTCGGGGGCGTCCGCCGCAGGCGGGTCGACGGGTGGGCCGGCGGGGCGGGTCGCGGCCCGGCGGGCGCGGGTGCGCTTCGCCGGTGCTGCGGGTGCGTCCTGCGCGGGGCCGTCGGTGGGGGGCTGCTCGGTCATCGGGGTGCTCCCGTTCGGCCTCCGGGCGCCGTCCACACCCCACCGGCGCCGCTCGGAGGCGGTCGCGTCGTCGTGCCGCGGCTGCGGTCACGACGGAAGTCGTGTCATCTGCGTCCGGCCGTTCGCGCTGGCGCGTGGGGTCGGACGCCGCCGACCGCCGTGGCGCCCTCGCGTGGTGTCGCGAGACCGTCGTCGCCTCGTGCGTTCCACCCCCGGGCCCGGCGCACGCTCACTGGGTGAGGGCCGCGCGGACCGGCGGTGCGTGCACGAGGCAGGCAGTCGTCGGGGCGAGCAGCGGGTGTGACGGGCCGCTCGACCTCTCGCAGTATCGCACAGTCGCCCGCTGGGCATCCGGAACGCCCGGCGGACGGCGCGCCTAGGCCAGCGGGTCGGTGACCAGGCCGTCGACCAGCGGGCCCTGCCGCAGCCGCACGGCCTGCGGCGGGTCGCCCTCCGGCAGCCCGAGCGAGGTCAGCGCGACGAGCACCTCGGTCGGGCGCACGGTCGGGGTCACGTGCCGCACGACCAGGCGCAGCACGGCCACGTCGTCCGGGCCGACCGCGGCGGGGTCGTCGCCGGCGTCCAGCACGAGCGAGACCACCGGCTCGCGGGCGTCGAGCGTGCGCGGGCCCTGCTTGGTGAGCCGCTCGACCGGCACGCTGAGCGCCTCGACGAACGCGGCCAGCGGCTGCTCGACCTGCGCGCGGGTGACCCCGGGCAGCGTGAGCAGCCACTCGCTGGCCTCGAGCCGGTCGGCCAGCGCCCCCGGCTGCGCCTCGACCACGCGCAGCACGTCGAGCCCGTCGGGCAGCCCGGCGTCCAGCGCGGCCCGCACCGCCTCGACGTCGCACCGCTCGGCGAACGACAGCTCGACGTACTCGGCCTCGCTCGCGGTGCCGGTCGGCGCCGCACCGGCGAAGGAGATGCGCGGGTGCGGGTGGAACCCGGCCGAGTACGCCATGGGGACGTCGGAGCGGCGCAGCGCCCGCTCGAGCGCGCGCTGGAAGTCGCGGTGGCTGCTGAACCGCAGCCGCCCGCGCTTGGCGTACTCCAGGCGCACCTTCTGGACGACGGGCGGCGGCGGCGGCCCGTCGGGTGTCCGGGCCGGCACTAGCTGTGCGGCTGGGCGAGCAGCGTCTGGCGCTGGCCGGTGACGGTGAGCGGCAGCATCGGCCGGTTCGTCGGGCCGGTCTGGATCTCGGTGCCGAGCTGCGGGCAGACGCCGCAGTCGAAGCACGGGGTCCAGCGGCAGTCGTCGACCTCGACCTCCGAGAGCGCGTCCTGCCAGTCCTCCCACAGCCAGTCCTTGTCGAGGCCGCTGTCGAGGTGGTCCCAGGGCAGCACCTCGCTCTGCTCGCGCTCGCGGGTGGTGTACCAGGCGACGTCGACGCCGGTGCCGGCGAGCGCGGTCTCGGCGGCGGTCATCCAGCGGTCGTAGGAGAAGTGCTCGCTCCAGCCGTCGAACCGGCCGCCGTCGCGCCAGACCTGCTCGATGATCCGGCCGGTGCGCCGGTCGCCGCGCGAGAGCAGGCCCTCGACGATGCCGGGCTTGCCGTCGTGGTAGCGGAAGCCGATGGAGCGGCCGTACTTCTTGTCGGCCCGGACGGCGTCGCGCAGCAGCTGCAGGCGGTGGTCGGTGGTCTCGTGGTCGGCCTGCGAGGCCCACTGGAACGGGGTGTGCGGCTTGGGCACGAACCCGCCGATCGACACGGTGCAGCGGATGTCGTTCTGCCCGCTGACCCGGCGGCCGGTCTCGATGACCCGCTTGGCCATCTCGGCGATCTGCAGCACGTCCTCGTCGGTCTCGGTCGGCAGGCCGCACATGAAGTAGAGCTTCACCTGCCGCCAGCCGTTGGCGTACGCCGCGGCGACCGTGTTGATCAGGTCGTCCTCGCTGACCATCTTGTTGATGACCTTGCGCAGCCGCTCGCTGCCGCCCTCGGGCGCGAAGGTCAGGCCGGAGCGGCGCCCGTTGCGCGACAGCTCGTTCGCGAGGTCGATGTTGAACGCGTCGACGCGGGTCGACGGCAGCGACAGGCCGGTGTTGGTGCCCTCGTAGCGGTCGGCCAGGCCCTTGGTGACCTCGGCGATCTCGGTGTGGTCGGCGCTGCTCAGCGACAGCAGCCCGACCTCCTCGAAGCCGGTGGCGGCCAGGCCGCGCTCGACCATCTCGCCGATGCCCTGGGCGCTGCGCTCGCGCACCGGGCGGGTGATCATGCCGGCCTGGCAGAACCGGCAGCCGCGGGTGCAGCCGCGGAAGATCTCGACGCTCATCCGCTCGTGCACCGACTCGGCGAGCGGCACCAGCGGCTGCTTGGGGTAGGGCCACTCGTCGAGGTCCATGACCGTGTGCTTCGAGACCCGCCACGGCACGCCGGGCCGGTTCGGCACGACGCGCTGGATCCGGCCGTCGGGCAGGTAGTCGACGTCGTAGAACGCCGGCACGTAGACGCCGCCGGTGCGGGCCAGCCGCAGCAGCAGCTCCTCGCGGCCGCCGGGGCTGCCCTCGGCCTTGTGCGCGCGGATCAGCTCGGTGATCTGCAGGACGGCCTGCTCGCCGTCACCCACCACCGCCGCGTCGAGGAACGTCGCGACCGGCTCGGGGTTGAAGGCCGCGTGGCCGCCGGCGAGCACGATCGGGTCGTCGTCGGTGCGGTCGGCCGCGTGCAACGGGATGCCGGCGAGGTCGAGCGCGGTCAGCATGTTCGTGTAGCCGAGCTCGGTCGAGAACGAGATGCCGAGCACGTCGAACGCCCTGACCGGCCGGTGCGCGTCGACGGTGAACTGCGGCACGCCGTGCTCGCGCATCAGCGCCTCGAGGTCGGGCCAGACGGCGTAGGTGCGCTCGGCGAGCACGTCGGGCACCTCGTTGAGCACCTCGTACAGGATCATCGTGCCCTGGTTGGGCACGCCCACCTCGTAGGCGTCGGGGTACATGAGCGCCCACCGCACCGAGGTCTCGTCCCACTCCTTCACGGTCGAGTTCAGCTCACCCCCGACGTACTGGATGGGCTTGTTCACGCGCGCGAGCAGCGGCTCGAGACGCGGGAACACCGACTGGACGGGCATGGTGAGCGACCTCTCGGAGGCGTGCGGCTGACTCCCAAGGGTAACGCCGCGCCGCACCGGTCCCCCGGCTACCCGCCGGGCTCCCCCGAACACGGTGCGTAGTGGTTGCCCCAAGCCGTTGCGTGGACGGCGCGGGCCCCGTCTACTGTGCGTGACGTGGCTCACTGCAGAGCCGCCCATGACCCGCCCTTGACCGACCGGGTCGCTGCTCGAGGGGGCCGCCGATGCCGCAGCGCAGCGCCGCCCCGCCTCGCGCGCCCGTCGCCCGCGGGGCCACGATCCGCGAGCTGCTCGACGACCAGCCGCCGGTGCTGCTCGACCACCACCCGTGGCGCGACCGCGGCGAGCTGGTCGTGCGGGCCGGGCAGGCGGGAGGCGGCTGGACGTCGCTGCCCGCCGCAGCGCTCGGGGCGCTGGCGATCGTGCACGCCGGGCAGCTGACGCGGACCGGCCACGGCGCCGGCGGCTGGCTGGTGCTCGGCCTGGTGCTCGTCGTCGTCCCGGCCGCGCTGGTCGTGCTGCACCCGCGCGGCGCCACGCTGCCGAGGGTGGCCGTGGCGGTGGTGGCGCCGGCTCTGCTGCAGCTCGCCACCGCGACCTCCGAGGGCGCGGCGCCCGTGCCGTGGGCCGGCCTCGCATCCCACCCGGTGGCCGCGGTGACGCTGCTGGTGATCGCACGCGCCGCCCTCGCGCTCGGGGTGCTGGCGCTGGTCGCCGAGGTCACCGGGTCGGTGCCGGCGGCGGCCGCGGCGGCCCTGCTCCTGGTCGCCGACCCGGGTGCACGGGCGACGGTCGGCAGCGGCGCCGCCGACGGGCGCCACCTGCTCGCGCTCGCCCTCGCGGTGCTCGCGGCGCACCTGCTGCTGACCCGGCGCGGTCGCGACCCGCGGGCCCTGGCGGCCCCGCTCGGCGTCGCCGTGGCGGTCGGGCTCGTCGACCCTCTGGGCGGCCTCGGGCTCGCCGTCGCGTTCGTGGTGTGGGCGGGGCTCGAGGTCGTGGCCGCGCAGGAGCGGCCCGCCGAGGCCCCGCGGTTGCTCGGCTGCGCGGTGGTGACGCTCGTCGGCGCCGGGCTCGGGACCGTCGTGGCGCCAGGTCCGGTCGGGGCCACCCTCGACGGCCTCGGGGCGGCGCTGCGTGCCGGGCCAGTGCCCCGGCTGGGGGCCGCGACCGGCGGCGAGCAGGCGCTGGTGGTGGTCGCGGCCGGTGTGACGCTGCTGACCCTCGGGTGGGCCCTGTGGCGGTTCGGCCGGCGGCTGCTGTCGAAGCCGGCGGCGGCCATGCTGCTGGCGCTGCTCGCGCTGGCCCACCCGGTGCTGCTGGCCGCCGGCCGGCCGGGGTGGACCGCCGGCGCCGTCCACGTCGGCGTGGCCGCGGTCATCGGCTCGGCGCTCACCCGTCGCACCCGCTCGGGGGTCGTCGCGACGGTGTGTGCCGTGCTGCTCGTCGTGGTGACCCTGGGCGCGGCGGTGCTGGGTGGCGGCCCGCTGCGCGAGCGGACGCCGGTCCGGGCGCAGCCGACGTCCGGCGCGGCCCCCGCGGCGGCAGCCGCAGCGACCCGGCCCGCGGATGCAGCGGATGCAGCGGATGCAGCGGGTGCAGTCGGCGCGACCGGCGCAGCCGGTTCGGCCGGCGCCTCGGACGTCGCAGCCGTGGGCGCGGCAGGCCCCGCCGCCGGGATGCCGGCGGCGGAGGCG
>NZ_BAAHBM010000137.1:0-5416 GCF_054776675.1 Angustibacter aerolatus | reverse complement strand
CACGCTCGCCGGCGCCCGGCGCACCGCTCGCGCCTCGCGGGCCGCGGCGACGGCCACCGGGCGACGGGTGCGGCGCGCGACCGGCGCCGAGGGGGCGGGTGAGTCGGGGCTCGGCAAGGTGATCGAGGCGCACGGCGTCAGTGCGGCCGGCGACGCGCTGGTGCTGCTGTCGCTGGCCAGCACGGTCTTCTTCGCGGTGCCGGTGGGCGAGGCGCGCGGCCGGGTCGCCCTGTACCTGCTGGTGACGATGCTGCCGTTCTCGGTGCTGGCGCCGCTGATCGGCCCGCTGCTCGACCGCTTCGGGCACGGACGCCGCTACGCCGTCGCGCTCACGATGGTGACGCGGGCGTTCCTGGCGTGGGTGATGGCGAGCGCCGTCGCGGGCGGGCAGGAGGCGGCGAGCCTCTATCCCGCGGCGTTCGGGCACCTGGTGGCGAGCAAGGCGTACGCCGTCACGAAGGCCGCGGCGGTGCCCCGCGTGAAGCCCGCCCGGCAGTCGCTGGTCACCGCCAACTCGCGGGTGATGCTCGGCGGTGTGGTGGCGGTCGCGGTGGCGACCCCGCTGGGCGCCGGGCTGATGCGGCTGACCGGGCCCGAGTGGTCGCTGCGACTGGCCTTCGCGGTGTTCGCGGTCGGCACCGGCCTGGCGCTCGCGCTGCCGCAGCGGGTCGACTCCTCCGAGGGCGAGGTGCGGGCGCGGCTGCGAGCCGGCGTCGGCCGGGCGCGCGACCACATCGGCCCGCGCGTCGTGCTCGGCCTGCGCGCGGTCGGCACGCTCAAGGCGTTCACCGGGTTCCTGACGTTCTTCCTGGCGTTCGCGCTGCGCACCGAGCCGCTGACCACCTCGGTGCCGCCGCTCGCGACGATCGGCCTCGTCGTGGCGGCGGCCGGCGTCGGCAACACGATCGGCACCTCGCTCGGCGCCCTGCTGCGGCGCGTCGGACCCGAGGTCGTCGTGCTGAGCGTGCTCGGTCTGGCGGTGGCCGGTGCCGTCGTCGGCGCCGCGTTCTACGCGCTGCTCCCGGTGCTGGTCACCGGGCTGTGCGCGGGGCTCGCCTCGGCGCTCGGCAAGCTCTCGCTCGACAGCATCGTGCAGCGCGACGTGCCCGACGCCGTCCGCACCTCGGCCTTCGCCCGCAGCGAGACCGTGCTGCAGCTGGCGTGGGTGCTCGGCGGCGGGCTCGGCATCGTGCTGCCGCTCGGCGGCACCTGGGGGCTCGGCGTCGGCGCCGCCGGCCTGGCCGCAGGGTTCGTCGTGACGGCGCGGTCGGTGCGCCGGCTCGGGCGGGTGCCCCGGCTCGCGTGAGCCGGGGCGGAGCCCCTAGACGTCCAGGTCGTCGGCGACGGCGCGCATGAGCTGCGCGACCTTCTGGCCGGACGAGCGCTCCGGGTAGCGACCGCGGCGCAGGCCGTTGCCCACGTTGTCGAGCACCTTGATGAGGTCCTCGACGATCACCGCGAGGTCGTCGGCCGAGCGACGGCCGCGGGCGGCGACCGACGGCGGCGCGTCGAGCAGCACGACCTGCAGGGCCTGCGAGCCGCGCCGGCCCTCGGCGACGCTGAACTCGACCTTGGTGCCGCCCTTGACCGTCGTGGTGCCGGCGGGCAGCGACGAGCCCGGGAGGAACACGTCGTCACCGCCCTCGTCCGACCCGATGAAGCCGAAGCCCTTCGCGGCGTCGAACCACTTGACCTTGCCCGTCGGCACTCTGCTCACCCTCACGCTCGCGGGACCGGCGCCCGTCCGGGCACCGGTGTGGAGATCAGGCTAACGGCGGTGTCCAGCGGGATCGCCGCCCCGCTCCGGCACGGCGGTGCGGGCGCGCCGGTTCAGCGCGTCAGGCGCTGCGGGCCTCGCCGGCGAGCCACGCAGGCAGGTCGGCGACGGAGCCGAGCACGACGTCGACGCCCGCGGCCCGCAGCGCCGCGCCGTCGTGCGGCCCGGTGAGCACGCCGACGGCGACGGCGCCCGCAGCGAGCGCGCCCGTCATGTCGCCCGGGTGGTCACCGAGGTAGACCCGCACGCCCTCGGCCCGGATCGCCTCGGCCTTCGCCGCGCCGAAGAGCCCGCCCACCACGCCGTCCGCCTCGACGCCGACCTGCGCGAGCACCAGGTGCACGGCCGGCGGGTGCTTGGCGCTGACCACGACGACCCGGTCGCCACCCGCCCGGACGGCGGCCAGCGCCTCGGCCGCCCCGGGCAGCAGCACGGTGCGCGGCACGCCGGTCGTGGGGTACAGCTCGCGGTAGCGCGCCGCGGCCGCGGGGACGTCGTCCGGCGCGAGCACCTGCCCGAGGACGTGCTCGAGCGGCATCCCCATCGAGGGCCAGAGCTGCTCGCGGGTGGCGGTGCCCCCGAGCTCGGCGACCACCTGCTGCACCGTGGCGACGATGCCGTCGCTGGAGTCGACGAGCGTCATGTCGAGGTCGAAGCCGACGGCGGAGGGCACCGGGCCAGGGTAGGTGGCGCCCCGCGGTGGCGACCGAGGGCATATCGGTTGGCCCGCTGTCGGTGGCGGTGGGCACGATGGAGGGGTGTCGTCACCCCCCACCGCCCCACCCCGCCCCGCCCTGGCCTCGTTCTGGCACGACCTGCCCCGCGAGGCGCGGCTGCTGCTGGCGACGGTGGTCGTCGACGCGCTCGGTGCGGGCCTGGTGCTGCCGTTCGGCGTGGTCTACCTGCACGAGGTGCGCGACATGCCACTGACCACGGTGGGTGCGGTGCTCGGCGTGCCGGCGGTCGTGGCGCTGCTGCTGGTCGGCCCGTTCGGGTCGCTCATCGACCGGTTCGGCCCCCGCAGGGTGCAGATCGGCGCGCTGCTGTCGCAGACCGCCGGCACGGCGCTGCTGGCGTTCGTGCACACCCCCGTGCAGGCGGTGTGCGCGCTCGCGCTGATGGGCGTCGGGCAGGCGGCGTTCTGGCCGGCCAGCCAGTCGCTCATCGCGGCCGTCGTGCCGCCGGAGACCCGGCAGCGCTACTTCGGCACCAGCTTCACGATCCTCAACGCGGGCATCGGCGTCGGCGGTCTGCTGTCCGGCTTCCTGGTGTCGGTCGACTCCCCCAGGTCGTTCGTGATCATCTACCTCGTCGACTCCGTGTCGTTCCTGGTGCCGGCGATCGTGCTCGCCGGGCCGCTGCGGCACGTGGCCAACGCGGCGGTGCACGAGCCGGGCGACGACGCGCCCCCGCCGTCCGGCAGCTACCGCGACGTGCTGCGCGACCGCTCGTTCCGGCCGCTGCTGCTGTTCACGATGGTCTCGGCGTTCGTCGGCTACGCGCAGTTCGAGGCCGGCTGGACGGCGTACGCGCGCACCGTCGCCGAGGCCTCGACGAAGGTCATCGGCATCGCGTTCGCGGTGAACACGGCCACGATCGTGGTGCTGCAGCTGGTGGTGCTGCAGCGCATCGAGGGCCGCCGCCGCACCCGCGTGCTGCTGCTGCAGAGCGCGATCTGGGCGCTGTCGTGGGCCGTGATGGGGCTGGCCGGGCTGGTGCCGGCGTCGATCGTCGGCGCCGTGCTGCTCGCCACGAGCATGGGCGTCTTCGCGCTCGGCGAGACGCTGATGTCGCCGGTGCAGCCCGCGATCCTCAACGACCTGGCGCCCGAGGCGCTGCGCGGCCGCTACAACGCGACCGGCTCGGCGGTCTTCCAGGTCGCGGCCATCGTCGGGCCGGTCGTGGCGGGGCAGCTGCTCGGCCGGCACCTGCCGGTCGTGTTCGTCGCCGTGCTGCTGGCGGGCTGCGCCACGATGGCGCTCGTCGTCGTGCGGCTCGAGCGGCTGCTGCCGGCCCACGCCAACGGCGTCCGCGCCGAGCAGGTCACGACGGGCTGAGGCCCCAGGTGGCCGTGTGCTCGTCGCCGGGCTCGAGGCGCACCACGCCCTCGCCGGTGACGAACGCGTTCGGCGGGCAGGTCATCGGCTCGACCGCGAGCCCCTTGCGGCGCAGCGGCTCCGGCAGCGTGTCGCCGCTGAACACCTGCAGCCAGCCGTAGGCCGCGTCGCCCCAGAGGGTCACCGGCGACCCGCCGGCGGCGTCGGTCAGGCGCACCCGCCACCGGCCGTCGGCGTCGCGCTCGAGGTCGCCGTACGCCGTGTCGATCACCTCGTCGCCCACCGGTCGCGGGGTGCGGCGGTCGCGCCCGGTGCCGTCGACCGACGAGCTGCCGGTCGGGATGCCGCGCTCGTCGACGGCGTACCAGCGGGTACCGGGCAGCTGCAGCACGACGTCGTCCACCGTCTCGGTGCCGGCCGACAGGTACGGGTGGTGGCCGGTGCCGTACGGGCACGCGCGGTCGCCGACGTTGCGCGCCGTGGTGGTGACCTGCAGGCCGTCGTCGTCGAGCAGGTACCGCACGCGCACGTCGAGGGCGGTCGGCCACCCCGGCTGCGGCACCACGAGGGTGCGCAGGGTGACGGCCGCGTCGCTGCGCTCCTCCACGTCCCACACCGTCCAGCGCGCCAGTCCGTGGATCGCGCACCCGGTCGAGGGCTCGGTGACGTCGAGCTGCTGCGGCTCGCCGTCGAGGTCGTACGTCGCACCGGCCACGCGGTTCGGCCACGGCACGAGCGTCTGCCCGCGGCCGCCCACCGGGTGCTCGTGCTCGGCGAAGCCGTCCAGCAGCTCGCGGCCGCCCACGACGCAGCTGCGCAGCCCGGCCGCCACCTGCACGACCACCGCCTCGTGCTCGCCGTGGCGCAGGTGCAGCTGGCCGGCGGTCGGGGGCACGGGGGTCTGCGTCATGCCGTCATCCAAGCGCAGCCCGGGGGCGAGCGGCGCAGCGGACGCAGGACGCGGCAGCGACCTCCGCCGGGGCGGAGGCCGCTGCCACGATCGTGCGTGCGGGTCGGCTCAGGTGTCGTACCGCGTCTCGGACGTCGACGCGCTCGGGCTGCCGCTCGGTGCGGACGGCGCCGTGCTCGGTGCCGTCGGGGTGCCGCTCGGCGCGCTGGGCGCACCGCTCGGCGGGGTCGGCGCACCGCTCGGCGGGGTCGGGCGGTCGGCGCCGGTCGGCCGCAGCTCGCGGTCGGCCACCCGCGTGGCGGTGAGCGTCGACCCGCTCTTGGTGGCGACCACCATCACGGTGTGGCCGGTCTTCACCGCCGAGATCTTCTGGCCCATCACCGTGGTGGAGGCGTTCACCACGTACGTCGCGGTGTAGCCGTCGGTGCTCTTGACCGCCAGGCGGGTCGCGCTCACCGACGTCACGGCGCCGGTCTGCACGACGACCGTGTGCGTGCCGGAGCCGTCCGCGTCGGGCACGACCAGCTCGCCGTGCAGCGCGCGGCCGACCCCGCCGTCCGGGCCGAACCCGCCGGGACCGCCGGGGCCGCCGTGACCGCGGCCCATCGGGCCGCCCTCGCCGCGCGGGCCGTACCCGCCGGGGCCGTGGCCCTCGGCGCCAGGGGTCTTCGT
>NZ_BAAHBM010000136.1:0-5665 GCF_054776675.1 Angustibacter aerolatus | reverse complement strand
CGCGGCCACCCCGGACGACGAGCCCGTCGCGGCCGACCCGGCTCCCGCGGCCGAGCCGGAGGCGGCACCTCGTCAGCGGCTGCGCCGGGCGTCGGCGCGCTCGGGCCCGCCCACCGCGAGCAGCTAGGCCGATCGGCACGGCCCGGCCGTCCACAGGTGGACGGCCGGGACCGTGACCCACAGGAGACCACGAACCCCTTGTGCCGCATGGGTCCTGGTGATTGAGTGCGCGAGGCCGTCGAGATCCACCCGTCTCCCCGGTGACACGTGACCCACTCGGTCCAGCCCCCTGGGGGATGCATGCGCTCTGCACGACGACGCACGACCACGGCCCTGGCAGCGAGCAGCACGCTCGCCGTCGCCGTGGCGCTCGTCCCGGCCGTGGCGGCAGACGCCGCGCCGACCCGCGACGCCAGCCCGATGGCCTCCGCCCGCTCCGCCGGGCACGGCGCCGCGGCGAAGCTCTCGACCAGCACCGACGCGACGGTCGACGTCCGCGTCGCCCGCTCGCGCACCGAGCAGCAGGCCGCTCAGCGCCGGCTCGCCACGGCCGTCGTCCGGCCGGGCGTGCAGCAGCTGCGCGACGCGCTCGGCAGCCAGGGCGTGCTCGACGTCGACCCGCTCACCGGCACGCCGCGCGAGGTCGCCAAGGTGAACGACTTCCTCACCGGCCGCAGCTCGGCCAAGGCCCGCGACGTCGCGCTGCGGTACGTGCGCAGCCACCTCGCGGCGTTCGGCCTCACGGCGAAGGACCTGCAGGGCCTGAAGCTGCAGCGCGACTACGTCGACGTCGCCGGCATCCACCACCTGTCGTGGCTGCAGACCTCCGACGGCCTGGCGCTGTTCGGCAACGGCCTCAAGGCGAACGTCGCGAAGGACGGCCGGCTGATCAGCGTGCAGGGCTCGCCGGTGGCGAACCTGGCCGCGCCCGCCGCGCTGCGCGCCCCCGGGCTGAGCAGCTCGCGCCAGGCGGTCGCCGCCGCCCGCCGCGACCTGACCCAGGCGTCGACGAAGCCCGCCAAGGGCGACGTCGCCACCCAGGTGCTCTTCCGCACGCCGGGCGGCACCCGTCGCGCCTGGCAGGTCGTCACGATGGGCGCCTCCACGCCGTCCCTGCACGTGCTCGACGCCGAGTCCGGCCGGGTGCTCTTCAAGCAGTCGCTGACCTCCGACGCGAACGCGAAGGACACCACGCCGGCCACCAGCGCCAAGGTGTTCGAGAACTACCCGGGCGCGCCGAAGGGCGGCACCGCCCGCACCGTCGACCTCGCGAAGCTGGGCTACCTGCCGAAGGGCGCGCTGTCGCTGTTCGGCAACAACGCGCACACCTACACCGACGTCAACGACGACGACGCGGCCGGTGCGAGCGAGGAGGTCACCAACCAGGGCGCCAAGGGCTTCTCCTGGTCGCTGGTGCGCACGAACGTGGCCGACGAGCCGTGCACGTCGTTCGTCTGCACGTGGGACCCGTCGGTCGGCCGCTCCTGGGCCGCCAACCGCCAGCGCACCGCGGTGAACAACTTCTACCTGGTCAACAAGTTCCACGACCACCTCGCCAAGGCCCCCATCGGCTTCACCGAGGCCGCCGGCAACTTCGAGCTCATCAACTCGAGCGGCAAGGGCAAGGGCGGCGACCCGGTCATCGACGAGCCGCTCGACGGCGCGTCGACCGCGCCGGGCGGGTTGCCGGACGCCGGGCACATCGACAACGCGAACATGTCGACCCCGCCCGACGGGCAGTCGCCGCGCATGCAGATGTACCTGTTCCACCAGCCGGGCACCACGTACCCGGACGGCGACCCCTTCATCGCGAGCGCGGGCTCCGACGAGGCCGACGTCGTCTACCACGAGTACACCCACGGCCTGTCGAACCGGCTGGTCGTCGGCCCCGACGGCGTCTCGACCCTGAACTCGCAGCAGGGCGGCTCGATGGGCGAGGCGTGGTCCGACTGGTACGCCTTCGACTTCCTGAACGCGCAGGGCTACGCGCCCGACACCTCGGCGCCGGGCGAGGTCCGGGTCGGCGACTACGTGGGCGCGGGGCAGGACCTCATCCGCACCCAGCCGCTCGACTGCCCGGTGGGCACCACGTCCACGAAGTGCCCGGGCACCCCGGGTGCGGGCCCGGGCGGGTACACCTACGGCGACTTCGGCAAGATCATCGGCGCCCCCGAGGTGCACGCCGACGGCGAGATCTGGGGCGAGACGCTCTGGGACCTGCGCGGCAGGCTCGGCTCGAAGCTCACCGAGTCGCTCGTGACGCGGGCGATGGAGCTGGCCCCGGCCGACCCGTCGTACCTCGACATGCGCAACGCGATCCTGCAGGCCGACCTCACGATCTACTCCGGCCGTGACGTCTCGGCGATCTGGAAGGTCTTCGCCAAGCGCGGCATGGGCTACTTCGCCGGCACCACGGGCTCCGCGGACGTGGCACCGGTCGAGAACTTCTCGCTGCCGCCGAACGGCGTGCCCACCGGCGTGCTGAAGGGCACCGTCACCCAGGTCGGCACCGGTCAGGCCGTCCCCGGCGTCACCGTCGCCTTCGGCGGCCACGCGTCGGGCTTCGTCGAGAACCTCGCGGCCAAGACCGACGCCTACGGCCGGTACACGATCAAGAACGTGTACCCGGGCACCTACCCCGACGTCCTCGCCTCGGGCGCCGGCTACCTGCCGAAGGCCGTGACGGTGAAGATCGTCAAGGGCACCAACCGGCAGGACTACGCCCTGGTGCGCGACTGGGCGGCGTCGAACGGCGGTGCGACCGTCTCCGACACGAACGCCGGCGAGTACGCCGACTACGGGTGCGGGCCGCTCGCGCTCATCGACACCTCGCAGGGCGTCGGGCTCTCGGCCGACCTGCCGGCCGCGGGTGCGCCGGCCAAGTACGTCACGGTGAAGCTGCCGGCGGCGGTCGACGTCAGCACCATCCAGATCGACCCGGCCGGGTCGTGCGGTGACGACATCAGCGCCTCGACCGGCGACTACCGCGTCGAGACGTCGACCGACGGCACCACGTGGACGCCGGCCGCGGCGGGGCACTTCACCCCGGCGCAGATCCACACGCTGGCGCCGGTGGCGCTCACCGGGGGCACGAGCGGCGTGCAGTACGTGCGCTACACGATGCTCGGCACCCAGCTGGCCGACTTCGGGGTCAGCTGCGCCGACGCGCCGTACTCCGGCTGCAGCTTCGTCGACAGCGCGGAGCTCGTCGTCCAGGGCGTCCCCGCCGGCTGACGGCGGCTCGTCCGGGACGGCGCACGGCCGACGTCCGACCGGTGGCCCCCGCAGCACCTGCTGCGGGGGCCACCGGTTTGACCGGCACCGGCGTCGATCCGTAGTCTTGACCATCGGTGCGCTCCGCGCGCACCACCTGGGTGGGTTCGCGGCTCGACCGCGTCGGCAGCCCGGTCCGCCCGTCCCGAACGTCGAGAGAAGCGAGCTTCACGTGTACGCGATCGTCCGCGCTGGCGGCCGTCAGGAGAAGGTGTCCGTCGGTGACGTCATGGTCGTCGACAAGCTGCAGGCCCAGGCCGGTGACCGCGTCGACCTCCAGGCGCTCCTGCTCGTCGACGGCGGCACCGTGACCAGCGACGCCGACCAGCTGGCGAAGGCCAAGGTCGTCGCCGAGGTCGTCGGGCCGGAGAAGGGCCCGAAGATCACGATCATGAAGTTCAAGAACAAGACGGGCTACCGCAAGCGGCAGGGTCACCGTCAGCACCTGACCCGGCTCAAGGTCACCTCGATCGAGGCCTGACGGCCCCCTCCTGAAGGCAGGCAGATCCCATGGCACACAAGAAGGGCGCGTCCTCGACGCGCAACGGCCGCGACTCCAACGCCCAGCGCCTCGGCGTGAAGCGCTTCGGTGGCCAGGTCGTCGGCGCCGGCGAGATCATCGTCCGGCAGCGCGGCACCCACTTCCACCCCGGTGACGGCGTCGGCCGCGGCGGCGACGACACGCTGTTCGCGCTGGTCGAGGGTGCGGTCACCTTCGGCACCAAGCGCGGTCGCCGCACCATCTCGGTGCTGCCGCCGGCCTGATCGGCCGGCACCACACGCAACGCCTTCGAGGGGCGGGCCGATGACCACCATCGGCCCGCCCCTCGACGCGTTCCACCGCACGTCCCGCACCAGCCCCAGGAGCACCCGTGGCATCGTTCGTCGACCGAGTCGTGCTGCACGTCGCCGCGGGTGACGGTGGCAACGGCTGCGCCAGCGTGCACCGCGAGAAGTTCAAGCCGCTCGGCGGGCCGGACGGCGGCGACGGCGGCCGCGGCGGTGACGTCGTGCTCGTCGTCGACCCGAGCACCACGACGCTGCTCGAGTACCACCACCGCCCGCACCGCCGGGCCGGCAACGGCACGCAGGGCATGGGCAACTGGCGCGACGGCGCGAGCGGCGACGACCTCGAGCTGCGCGTGCCCGACGGCACCGTGGTGACCGGCGAGGACGGCGAGCTGCTGGCCGACCTGGTGGGGGAGGGCACCCGCTTCGTGGTCGCGAGGGGCGGGCGGGGCGGCTTGGGCAACTCGGCGCTGGCCTCGGCCCGGCGCAAGGCCCCGGGGTTCGCGCTGCTCGGCGAGCCGGGCGACGCCGGCGACTTCTTCCTCGAGCTGAAGTCGCTGGCCGACGTCGCGCTCGTGGGGTACCCGAGCGCCGGCAAGTCGAGCCTGGTGGCCGCCATGTCGGCGGCCCGGCCGAAGATCGCCGACTACCCGTTCACCACGCTGGTGCCGAACCTCGGCGTCGTGCAGGCGGGCGACGAGCGCTTCACGATGGCCGACGTGCCCGGGCTCATCCCCGGCGCGAGCGAGGGCAAGGGCCTGGGCCTGGAGTTCCTGCGGCACGTCGAGCGCTGCTCGGTGATGGTGCACGTGCTCGACTGCGCGACGCTCGACCCGGGCCGCGACCCGCTCACCGACCTCGACGTCATCGAGGCCGAGCTGCGCGCCTACACCGTCGACGAGACGCTCGGCGGCCGCCCGCTGGCCGAGCGCCCGCGCGTCGTGGTGCTGAACAAGGCCGACGTGCCCGAGGCGCTCGAGCTGGCCGAGATGGTGCGGCCCGACCTCGAGGCGCGCGGCCTGGAGGTGCACGTGGTGTCGGCGGCCACGCACCTGGGGCTGCGCGAGCTGGGGTACGCGCTGGCCGGTCACGTCGCCGCCGCGCGCGCCGCGATGCCGCCGCCGGCGCCCGAGCGGGTCGTGCTGCGACCGCGCGCCGTGAACGACAAGGGCTTCGAGGTGCGGGTCGAGCAGACCGCCGACGGCGTCCGGTTCAGGGTGCTCGGCGACCGCCCGGTGCGCTGGGTGCGGCAGACCGACTTCACGAACGACGAGGCGGTCGGGTACCTCGCCGACCGGCTGCACCGCCTCGGCGTCGAGGACCAGCTGTTCAAGGTGGGTGCCACGCCGGGCGCCGAGGTCGTCATCGGGCCGGGGGAGGGCGCGGTCGTCTTCGACTGGGAGCCCACGATGGTGGGTGGCGCCGAGCTGCTCGGGCACCGCGGGCAGGACCTGCGCGTCGCCGACCTGGGCGACCGGCCGACCCGCGACGAGAAGCGGCAGGCCCACGCCGACCGGCACGCGGCGCGCAGCCGCACGCAGGCCGACCTCGAGGCCGAGCGGGCCGCCGAGCAGGCGGGCGACGACCGGCGCACGGCGCGCAG
>NZ_BAAHBM010000135.1:0-5751 GCF_054776675.1 Angustibacter aerolatus | reverse complement strand
CGCAGCCGGCCGGCCCCGGGCCCCTGCACGCCCCCGACGCCGGCCACGAGCCACCGCAGCACGAGACGTCGCACGAGCCGAGCGCCCCGCACGCCGACGCCCAGGCCGGGTCCGCTCCGTCGCTGCCGCCGGCGCTCGCGGCCGTGCTCGAGACGCTCGTCGAGGCGCTGGTCGCGGAGGGTCGGCGCGCGGGGGTGGTCGACGCCGACCGCCGCGTGGCGCAGGCGCTGGCGTTCGTGCGCCGCCGGCTGTCCGGTGACTACGAGGTCGACGAGTTCGGCTTCGACGCCGAGCTGACGCAGGTGCTGCTGCCGCTGCTGCGCCCGCTGTACCGCAGCTGGTTCCGCGTCGAGGTGCGCGGCATCGCGAACGTCCCGACCGAGGGCGGCGCGCTGCTGGTCGGCAACCACTCGGGCACCCTGGCGCTCGACTCCCTGATGACGCAGCTCGCCGTGCACGACGAGACGCCCGGCAACCGGCACCTGAAGATGCTCGGCGCCGACCTGCTGTTCCAGACGCCGCTGCTCGGCGAGCTGGTGCGCAGGACCGGCGTCACGATGGCGACGCAGCCGGACGCCGAGCGGCTGCTGCGGCGCGGCGAGCTGGTGGGCGTGTGGCCCGAGGGGTTCAAGGGCGTCGGCAAGCCGTTCCGCGAGCGCTACAAGCTGCAGCGGTTCGGCCGCGGCGGCTTCGTGTCGGCGGCGCTGCGCACCGGCGTCCCGATCGTGCCGGTGTCGATCGTGGGCGCCGAGGAGATCTACCCGCTGATCGGCGACGTCCCCTCGCTGGCCCGGCTGCTGGGCTGGCCGTTCGTGCCGATCACACCGACGTTCCCGTGGCTCGGTCCGCTCGGGCTGATCCCGCTGCCGAGCCGCTGGATCATCGAGTTCGGCGCGCCGATCGAGACGTCGGGGCACGACGAGGGCGCCGCCGACGACCCGATGCTGGTCTTCGACCTCACCGACCAGGTGCGCGAGACGATCCAGCAGACCCTGTACGCCCTGCTGTCCCAGCGCCCGTCCGTCTTCTGGTGACGCCGGCCGCTACCTGACCGGGCGGTCGGCCAGCAGCCCCTCGAGCACGGTGGCGACGCGCGTCGCCGGGCGGCCGATCACCCGCTCCAGCGTCGGGTCGGTGACGGCGAACTCGCCCCGGCGCGAGGCGCGGAACATGCCGAGCGTGAACTCCGCGGCGGGCGCGGGCATCCCCGCGGCGACGGCGCCCGCGACCCACGCGTCGTCGTCGACCACGACCCGCTCGAAGCGGCGGCCGGTGAGCTCGCCGAGCATCGCGGCGACGTCGGCGAGGTCGAGCGCCTCGGGTGCGGTGAGCGGCGCGGTGACGCCGTCGAGGAGCCCGTCGGTGGTGAGCGCCGCGACGGCGGCGTCGGCCAGGTCGTCGTGCGCCGTCCACGACACCGGGCCGTCGGCGGGCAGCGCGAAGCGTCCGGTCGTCATCGCGTCGCCGACGTACCAGCCCAGCGTGCTGGCGTAGAACCCGTTGCGCAGCGCGGTGAACGGCGTGCCCGCCTGCGCCAGGTGCTGCTCGGTAGCGGCGTGCACGAGCTGCGGCGCGAAGAGCGAGTCGGGTGAGGCGGCCTGGTGGCTCGTGTAGAGCACCCGGCGCGCGCCGGCGGCGACCGCGGCCTGGACGGCGGCGACGTTGGCTCCGGCCGCCTGCGGCCCGCGGATCGAGGCCGACACCACCAGCACCTGGTCGGCGCCCTCGAATGCCGTGGCGAGCGTCGCCGGGTCGGTGAAGTCGCCGCGGCGCACGCGCACCCCGCGGTCGGCGAGGGCGGCGGCGGACCGCGGGTCGGTCACGCTGACCCCGAGCTCGGCGGCAGGCAGCCGCTCGAGCAGGCGCTCGACGATGCGCGAGCCGAGCTGGCCGGTGGCGCCGGTGACGACGATCATGTGGTGCTCCCGGGGTGGTTACCAGTGGTACGCCCCAGACGTTAGCACCGATTGTTAGCAACGGCAGCAGGGCGCTGTTATCGTCGGTCCGTGCCCACGACGACGCGTGACGACGTCCGCCAGGCCGTGGTCGAGGCCGCGGTGCTGCTGCTGCGCGAGGGCGGGGTGCGAGCCGTCACCACCCGCGGCGTCGCGCAGGCCGCAGGAGTGCAGGCGCCGACGATCTACCGCCTGTTCGGCGACAAGGACGGCCTGGTCGACGCGGTCGCCGAGCACGTGATGGCGACCTACGTGAGCACGAAGGCCGATGCGCCGGAGACGGACGACCCGGTGGCCGACCTGCGAGCGGCCTGGCAGCGGCACGTCGACTTCGGCCTCGCCAACCCCGAGCTGTCGGCGCTGCTGAGCTCCCCTGGACGTCGCACGCCCTCGCCCGCGACCGCCGCCGGCATCGCCGTGCTGCGCACCCGCCTGCACCGCCTGGCGGCCGCCGGCCTGCTCCGCGTCGACGAGGAGCGCGCCGTCCAGCTCGTGCACGCCGCCGGCACCGGCGCCGTCCTCGCCCAGCAGCACGCGCCCGAGGGCACCCGCGACCCCGGCCTGCCCGACGCCGTGCTCGAGGCCGTCCTCGCCGCGATCCTCACCGACGCCCCACCCAGCCGGCAGGACGACGTCCGGACCCTCGCCATCACCTTCGCCACGACCGTCGACGACCTCCCGGCCCTCACCCCTGCCGAGCGCACCCTCCTCCGAGAGTGGCTGCACCGAGCCACCACGGCGCAGACAGCCACCTGACGAGCTACCCCGTACCCGACGAGCCAGGACGAGCGAGCGGGCGGTCACCGGCACCGGACGGGGAGAGGGCGCACGCGGGGAGACCCGAGGTCGTACGGGGCCGTGCAAGGACGATGCGGTCGGAACCTGAAAGCGGCCACCCCGGACGAAGGCCCAGGAACAAGGAACCGGCCCGCCCCCAAGAGAGGAGACGGGCCGGAACCAGAGAAGGAAGAGCTACCCGTTCGTGACAGAGGTGTCGTCCACCACGAAGCTCGTCTGCAGCGAGGAGTCCTCGGACATCAGGAACTTCACCGACACCGACTTGCCCTTGTAGGCGCTGAGCGAGAACGACTTCTGCGTGTACGTGGAGTTCGCGTTCACGTTCGAGTACGTCGCCAGGGTGGTGGTCGTGCCGCCCGAGACCACCTGCACCTTCATGGTGTCGTAGGCGGTGCTGCCGCTCTCGGCGGTGTCGGTGCGCAGCCAGAACGACAGGGTCGGGGCGGCGGCGGTGGAGGCGACGGTGACGGTCTGCGACTCGTTCTCGGTCGAGGTCGAGCCGTTGCCGCCGAGCCACAGCTTCCAGGAGCCGGTGCGCGCGGGGCGACCGGTGTTGTTGGTGATGGGTCCGGAGGTACCGGTCCAGCTCGTGGCGCCGGACTCGAAGCCCGGGTTGGCGAGCAGGTTGCCGGTGGTGGGCGGCGTCGGGTCGGTGCCGCCGCCAGAACCGCTGCAGGAGTACGAGCCTGCGGGCACGGAGAGCGCCGTCCACGCCGTCTGGACGCCGGTGCACTGGGTGCTGCTGGCGCCGTAGAGGTCCGTCGCCGCGCGGATCGAGGCGTCGCGGGCCTGCGTGTAGGTGGTGGTGGAGGTCATGTACGTCGTCAGGGCGCGGTACCAGATCTTCTCGGCGGCGGCCCGACCGATGCCGGTCACGGTCGACCCGTTGCAGGTCGGGCTGTTGTAGGCGACGCCGTTGATCGTCTTGGCGCCCGAGCCCTCCGAGGCCAGGTAGAACCAGTGGTTGCCGACCCCGGACGAGTAGTGCGGGTCGAGGTTCTTCGTGTTGGTGCTCCAGCAGTCGGGCGTGGAGCCGTCCTTGCTGGGCTTGTCCATGTAGCGCAGCGGCGTGCCGTTGCCGTTGAGGTCGATCTTCTCGCCGATCAGGTAGTCGCCGACGTCCGAGCTGTTGTTGGCGCTGAACTCGACGGCGGTGCCGAAGATGTCGCTGGTGGCCTCGTTCAGGCCGCCGGCGTCGCCGGTGTAGGCCAGGCCGGCGGTGGCCTCGGTGACGCCGTGGCTCATCTCGTGGCCGGCGACGTCGATCTCGGTCAGCGGGTCGGCGTTGTTCGCGCCGTCGCCGTAGGTCATCTGGGTGCCGTCCCAGAAGGCGTTCTCGTAGTTGTTGCCGTAGTGCACGCGTGAACGGACGCCGCGGCCGTCGGCGAAGATGCCGCTGCGGCCGTGGGTGTTCTTGTAGTAGTCCCAGGTGAGCTGCGCGCCGTAGGCGGCGTCGACGGCGGCGGACTGCGCGTTCGCCGTGGTGCCGTCGCCCCACACGTCGTCTGCGTCGGTGAACAGCGTGCCGTTGCCGGACGTCGCGTGGTTCAGGTTCGTCGTCGTGCCGCTGCCGCGGGCGGTGTCGGTCATCGAGTACGAGCTGGCGCCCTTGGTGGTGCCGATGGTCACGGTGCCGGAGTAGATCGAGCGCCCGCTGCCGGTCTCGATCTCGTCCCAGCTGGCGAGGGTGCGGCCGCTCGTGGCGTCGACGACGGTGTGCAGCCGGCTCGGCGTCTGATCGGCTCGCACGCCCTCGGTGACCACGTCGTAGGCCAGCACCGGCTTCGCGCCCGCCGCGTAGACGACGAGCTCGGCGGCGCCGTCGGTCGGGGTGTAGCGCGCCTTCTCGCGGCCGGCGGCGAGGGCGCTCGACCGGCTGACGCCAGGCGTCGTGGAGGTGACGGCGACGCGGCCGGAGCCGGCCCGGTCGACACCGCGGACGGCGCCGCTCTTCGCCTCGTGCACGACGAGGTCGCCGCCGATGACGCGCAGCCCGTCGAAGGTGCGGGTGTAGCGGACGTGCGTGGTGCCGTCGCGGTCGCTCACGACGTCGCGCACCTGCAGCGCCTCGCCGCTGCCCAGCCCGAGGGCCCGGCCCACGGCGGCGGTGCGGGTGCGGGCGTCGGCCAGCGCGGCGGTGTGGGCCCGCACCGACGGGGACGTGCCGGGTTCGCCGGACGTGCTGGCCGCCGTGGCGCCGGTGGGCACCATCGCGACGCCGGCGGCCGTCAGCACGGCCACCGCCCCGATGCTCGTGACTCGTCTCAACTCAGGATCTCCTCGGGCAGTGGGCACGCCGGGTCGGGGGTGCCGCGAAGTGGGATGGAACCTGCGTCGGCCCGGCCTGCCGTCGGGGTCGGACGACCACCCGGGGGGACGGGCAGACCCTCGTGTCCTGGTTGCAGGCAGCGCAAGAGTTGACAATCGCGCCCGGCATGTGCGGTTGGTCGGACTTGACCCGTTCTTGGTCGAGATTTTCCCGGAGCCCGGCCGGAGGACCGGTCGGTCAGCCGATGCAGATGCCGCCGAGGCCGACGACGCACCCGCTGGACGTCGGGCTGCCTGACGACGAGGAGCTGGTGGTCGAGGGCAGCGGCAGGTGCACGCTCGGCCCGGTGATCGTCACGCCGCCGAGCGTGACCGACGCCGGCGGCACGGTGACCACCGGTCCCCGGTCCCCGGTCGTCGTCGGGTCGGGCAGGTTCACGCCCACCGACGGGACGGCGACCCCGGCGCCCGGGGCCGACACGGTCACTCCCGGCACGCGCACGGCGACCGACCGGCTGGACGTCGTCGACGCGCTCGCGGGTCCCGGCCCGGCCCGGCCGGTGGCAGCGGGTCGCGTCGAGGTCGACGCCCCGGCCTCGACGTCGTCCCCGCCGGTCGACCCGTCGGCCCGGTCGTCGGTCGCGAGGTCGACGGCGCGGGCGGCGACGCCGGCCGCCTGCACCGGCTGCACCCTGTGCCCGGTGGCGGCGAGGGCGAGCGCGAGCACGAG
>NZ_BAAHBM010000134.1:0-6317 GCF_054776675.1 Angustibacter aerolatus | reverse complement strand
CCCGCGCGGTCGACGCGCTCGCCGGCCGCGTCGTGGTGGTCGAGGGCCCGGTCGGCGCGCTCGACGCGCTGCTCACCGCCCGGGTGCAGGTCGCCGCCGAGGCGCCGTGGGACGACGACGTCGCGCTCGACCGCGTGCAGTCGGCCCGCGCCGCCGGGCACGACGTGCTGGCCAAGCTGCGCACCGGCGGCCTCACCGAAGCGGCGCACCCGGGCGAGCACACCCTGGCCCGCTTCGTGGTGGGCTGCGTCGAGCGCGACCTCCCGTTCAAGCTCACCGCCGGTCTGCACCACGCGCTGCGGCACACGTCGCCCGAGGGCTTCGAGCAGCACGGGGTGCTCAACGTGCTGGCAGCCACGGCCGTTGCGGCACAGGGGGTCTCGGCCATCGAACGCGCACTGGCCGCGCGCACCCAGGGACCGCTGCTCGCGCACCTGGCGGGCGCCGACCCCGTCGACGTGCGAGCCGCGTTCCGGTCGTTCGGGTGCTGCGACGTCACCGAACCGCTCACCGAGCTGGAGGCCCTGCTGTGACCCCCGACGACACCGGCTTCGGCCCGGACCACCTGCCGTACGGCGTGTTCAGCCTCGACGGCGACCGACCGAGGGTCGGCGTGCGGCTGCACGACGCGGTGGTCGACGTCGGCGCGCTCGCCGCCGCCGACGGGTTCGAGGCGGCCGACGCGCTGGCCGAGCCGACGCTCGACGCGCTGCTCGGGGCCGGCCGCGACACCTGGTCGGCCACGCGCGAGTGGTTGCAGCACAAGGTGTCTGCGCCCGACACGCTGCCCACGCACGGGTTGTCCGACGTCCGGTTGCACCTGCCGTGGACCGTCGCCGACTACGTCGACTTCTACGCCAGCGAGCACCACGCCACCAACGTCGGGCGCATCTTCCGGCCGGACGGCGACGCGCTGACGCCGAACTGGAAGCACCTGCCGATCGGGTACCACGGGCGCTCCGGCACGGTCGTCGTGAGCGGCACCGACGTCGTCCGGCCGAGCGGGCAGCGGCGCGCGCCCGGGCACGACCCGGTGTTCGGGCCGAGCACCCGGCTCGACATCGAGGCCGAGGTCGGGTTCGTCGTCGGCACCCCGACGGCGATGGGCGACCGGGTGGGCGTCGACGCCTTCGCCGACCACGTGTTCGGGGTGGTGCTGCTGAACGACTGGAGCGCCCGCGACGTGCAGGCCTGGGAGTACGTGCCGCTCGGCCCGTTCCTCGGCAAGTCGTTCGCCACCAGCGTCTCGGCGTGGGTCACCCCGCTCGCCGCGCTGGACGCCGCCCGCGTGTCGCTCGCGCCGCAGCAGCCCGAGCCGCTGCCCTACCTGCAGGGCCCCGGCGACGGGTACGACCTGGCGATCGAGGTCGAGCTCGACGGCACGGTGGTCTCGCGGCCGCCGTTCGCCTCGATGTACTGGTCGCCGGCGCAGATGCTGACGCACCTGACGGTCAACGGGGCGTCGCTGCGCACCGGCGACCTGTTCGCCTCGGGCACCGTGTCGGGCGCCGAGCGCGACCAGCGCGGCTCGCTGCTCGAGCTGACCTGGAACGGGACCGAGCCGCTGGCCGTCGAGGGTGGCGAGCGGGGCTTCCTCGAGGACGGCGACACCGTGGTGCTGCGGGCCACCGCACCGGCGCCCGGCGGCGGGCAGCTCGCGCTGGGCGAGGTGGGCGGCCGCGTGCTGCCCGCCCGCTGACCCCGCCGACCGCCGCGCCGGCCGCGGCGGCGACTACGAGAAGACGCCGCTGTAGGCGTTCAGCGCGGGCTGCCCGCCCAGGTGCGCGTACAGCACGTTCGACGTCGCGGGGATCTCGCCCTGCCGCACCAGGTCGATCAGCCCGGCCATCGACTTGCCCTCGTAGACCGGGTCGATGATCACGCCCTCCAGCTCGCCGGTCAGCCGGATCGCGTCGATCGTCGACTGCACCGGGATGCCGTAGCGGTCACCGGCCCAGCCCTCGAGCACGGTGATCTCGTCGTCGCGCAGGTCGCGACCGAGGTCGATCAGGTCGGCGGTGTGCCGGGCGATCCGCTCGACCTGTGCGCGGGTCTTCTCCAGCGTCGCCGAGGCGTCGATGCCGATGACCCGCCGCGGACGGTCCTGCGCGGCGAAGCCGGCGATCATGCCGGCGTGCGTCGACCCGGTGACGGTGCAGACCACGATCGTGTCGAAGAAGACGCCGAGCTGCTCCTCCTGCTGCTGCACCTCGCGCGCCCAGCCCGCGAAGCCGAGCCCACCGAGCCGGTGCTCCGACGCGCCGGCCGGGATGCCGTACGGCGTGCCGCCGGCGTCGCGCACCTCCTGCAGCGCCTGCTCGTAGGAGTTCTTGATGCCGATGCCGAACCCGCTCGGGTCGAGCGTCACGTGGGCGCCCATGATGCGCGACAGCAGGATGTTGCCGACCTTGTCGTTCACGGCGTCCGGCCAGTCGACCCAGCGCTCCTGCACCAGCCGTGCCTTCAGGCCGAGGCGGGCCGCCACGGCCGCGACCTGGCGGGTGTGGTTCGACTGGTACCCGCCGATCGACACCAGCGTGTCGGCGCCGCTGGCGAGGGCGTCGGGCACGATGTACTCGAGCTTGCGTGTCTTGTTGCCGCCGTAGGCGAGCCCGCTGTTGCAGTCCTCGCGCTTGGCCCAGACGCGCGCCCCGCCGAGGTGCTGGGTCAGCCGGTCGAGCGGGTGCACCGGGCTGGGGCCGAAGAGCAGCGGGTACCGCTCGAAGTCGTCGAGGCTCACGGGTGGCTCCCTGTGTGGGTGGGTGGTGCGGATCGGGTCGAGCGGGTCAGTCGAGCACCGGCTGCAGCGTCAGCCAGTTGTCCCGCACCGCGGCGGCCGCGCCCTCGGCGTCGCCGGCCCGGGCCAGCCGCACGATGCGCCGGTGCTGCGTGACGGACGCGCGACCGGCGAGCGAGTCGAACCGGGCCAGCTCCATGCGGCGCAGCAGCGGCGTCACGTCGTCGAGCACGCCGGCGAGCACGCGGTTGGCGCACAGGTCGACCAGCACGCGGTGGAAGGCGTCGTCGGCGCGCACCGCGGCGTCCGCGTCGCGGCGGTCGAGGGCGTCGGCGAACTCGCCGTTCGCCGCCGTCAGGTCGGCCAGGTGCCGCGGCTCGACGTGCGGCACCGCCTCGCGGGCGGCCAGCCCGTGCAGGGTGGCGGCGACCGTCTGCGCCTCGACCACCGCGCGGACGTCGAGCGGCGTCACGAGCGTCGAGCTGCCCGGCCGGGTGCGCACCAGCCCGATCTGCTCCAGCCTGGCGATCGCCTCGCGCACCGGGGTGCGGCTCACCCCCAGCCAGGCGCACAGCTCGGCGTCGACCAGGCGCTCACCCGGGGCGAGGGTGCCGTCGACGATCGCCGACCGCAGGGTGCGGAACGCCTCGTCGCGCAGCAGCCCACGGGCGGGAGCAGCGACGTTCGCGGGGACCGGCATGCGATATATTGCATACCGATGTCGAGCTCGGCGTCAAGCCCCGGGCGTCGTGCCACCCGCACCCGGCGCGGCGCTGCTCGGCCGGGCACGGACCACGCAGGTGCCGGCGAGCTTGTCGTGCAGGGCCTGCCGGCGGACGTCGCGCAGCGGCCAGAGCAGATCGAGGATCAGGTAGAACGTGCCCACGTTCGGGATCGCCGACAGCCCGTCGAGGCCGAACCAGCGCCGGATCACCGTGGACGGCGTGAGCCGCTGCCCCGGTTCCCAGGTGCGCACCCGCAGGCCGACCGCCAGCTTGCCCGGCGTCGCGGCCTTCCAGAGCAGGAACGACATCTCGTACGCCAGCGAGACCAGCAGCTGCGCGATGCCCAGCGTGCCCACGGCCTGCAGCACCTGCGGGTCGGTCATGAACGCGAACGGCCGGGCGGGGTCGATCGGCTCGCGCAGCGCGTCGCTGAACGCCGACACCGTCCACGGCGCCGCGACCAGGGCCGACACGAACCCGATGGCCAGGTTGTCGAGCACCCGCGCCAGCGCTCGCCAGCCCCAGCCCGCGAGCTCGGCGCCGTCGTCCGTCGTCGTCGCCTGCTGCCCGGGACGGCGCTGCGCGGTGCGCTCGGCCGCCTCGACGGGCTTCGCCGCGCCGTAGGGGTTGCCGTACCCGTCGAGCTGCTCGGCCCGCTCGTAGGTGTCGTCGGACCACGAGGTGCCGTCCCACCACCGCATCAGGTTCGGGATCTTCGGGTCGGGGTACCACCCCGCGCTCGGGGCTCCGGCCGGGCTGCTCATGGGCTCCATGGTCCCAGAACGCACGAGCGGCCCGGCACGCTCCGCAGAGCGCACCGGGCCGAGGGCCGTGCTGGTGGGTCGAGCCGGGGTCAGAGGTTGCCGCGGCGCTCCTGCTCGCGCTCGATCGCCTCGAACAGCGCCTTGAAGTTGCCCTTGCCGAAGCCCAGCGAGCCGTGCCGCTCGATGAGCTCGAAGAACACGGTGGGGCGGTCGCCCACGGGGGCGGTGAAGATCTGCAGCAGGTAGCCGTCCTCGTCGCGGTCGACCAGGATGCCGCGCGACTGCAGCTCCTCGATCGGCGCCCGGACGTTGCCGATCCGCGCCCGCAGCTCGGGGTCCTCGTAGTACGAGTCGGGGGTGTCGAGGAACTGCACGCCCTCGGCCCGCATCGCGTCGACGGTGCCGATGATGTCGTTCGTCGCCAGCGCCAGGTGCTGCGCACCCGGACCGCAGTAGAACTCGAGGTACTCGTCGATCTGGCTCTTGCGCTTGGCGACGGCCGGCTCGTTCAGCGGGAACTTCACCCGGTGGTTGCCGTTCGCGACGACCTTGCTCATGAGCGCCGAGTAGTCGGTGGCGATGTCGTCGCCGATGAACTCGGCCATGTTCACGAAGCCCATCACCTTGTTGTAGAAGGTGACCCACTCGTCCATCTTGCCCAGCTCGACGTTGCCGACGACGTGGTCGAGCGCCTGGAACAGCCGCTTCGGGGCGCCGTCGCGCTTCACGTACGTGCCCTGGCGGGCGACGTAGCCGGGCAGGTACGGGCCGTCGTACGACGTGCGCTGCACCAGCGAGTGCACCGTGTCGCCGTACGCCTGGATCGCCGCGATGCGCACCGTGCCGTGCTCGTCGGTGACGTCGTGCGGCTCCTCGACGATCGTCGCGCCGACCGATCGGGCGTGCGCGACGCAGCGGTCGACGTCCGGCACCTCGAGGGAGATGTCGACGACGCCGTCCCCGTGCCGGCGGTGGTGGTCGTGCAGCGGGCTGTCGGGGGCCACGCCGCCCTTCAGCACGAAGCGGATCGACCCGCTCTTCAGCACGAACGCCTTGTGGTCGCGGTTGCCGGTCTCGGGGCCGCTGTAGGCGACGAGCTCCATGCCGTACGCCGTCTGGTAGTAGTGCGCGGCCTGGGTGGCGTTGCCGCAGACGAAGACCAGCGCGTCCCAGCCGGTGACGGGGAACGGGTCCTTCGCCTGGTCGTACTCGACGAGGCCGACGAGCTGCTGCAGCTGCTGCAGGTCGAGGTCGGCGGCGCGCTCCTCGGCCGTGAGGTCCGTGGTCGACATCGGTGGTGCTCCTCTTCGTCGGGGGGTGCACGGAGCGTGGCGCCACCGGCCGCGGCTGGGCAACCGACGGCCGCGACGGTGTGCACGATGTGCAGCCTGCGCACCGATCGGCGTGCCACAGTGGGCACCATGCCCACCTCCGGCGCCGTCGACGCGGTCGACGCCCTCGACGTCCGTCTGGTCGACCTGCTCACCGCCGAGCCGCGGGTCGGGGTGCTCGAGGCCTCGCGCCGGCTCGGCGTGGCCCGCGGCACCGTGCAGGCGCGGCTCGACCGGCTCGTCGAGCGCGGGGTGATCAGCTCGTTCGCCCCGTCGCTCGACCCGGTGGCGCTCGGCTACCGGGTCACCGCGTTCGCCAACCTCGAGATCCGCCAGGGCGCCCGCGACCGCGTCACCGCGCACCTGGCCGCCATCCCCGAGGTGCTCGAGGTGCACACGATCACCGGCCAGGGCGACCTGCTCTGCCGGCTGGTGGCCCGCGACAACGACGACCTGCAGCGCGTGGTCGACGGCCTGGTGGCGGACGACGACATCACCCGCACCTCGACCGTCGTGGCGCTCACCTGCGTGCTGCCCCCGCGCGTGCTCCCCCTCGTGCACGCGGCCGCGCAGCGGGAGGGCGCTAGCGGGTGAGGCGGGCGGCCACGGCACCGGCGGCGTCCCGGACGGCGGGGCCGACGGCGGCCACGTCGAGCGGTGAGAGCGACACCACCCCGACGGACGCCGCGAGCGGGCCGGCCACACCGTCGGCGGCCACGCCGTGCGCGCCGCCGCCCAGCTCGCCGTCCGAGGCCACGAG
>NZ_BAAHBM010000133.1:0-6332 GCF_054776675.1 Angustibacter aerolatus | reverse complement strand
CCGCGGCCCGGCTCGTCGTCGTCGCGGTGCTCGCCGGGCGCCGCGGCCAGCTGCGCTCGCGGCGCGGGCTGCCCGTGATCGGCGGCGTGCTGGTGGTCGGCGGCGCGGCCACCGCGCTGCTGCTGGGCACCCGGCCCGGTGGCGAGCTGGTCGTGGTGGTCGGCACGCTCGTGATGGTGCTGGGGGCCATCGCGGTGGTGCCGGCCGCCATCGGCCTGGTCGGTCGGCTGGGCGCGCGGCTGCCGCTCCCCCTGCGGCTGGCCGCTCGCGACTCCTCCCGACAGCGCAGCCGCACGACGCCCGCCGTCGCCGCGGTCATGGCGGCGGTCGCCGGCATCACCACGCTGGCGATCGCCTCGGCGTCCGACTTCGCGCAGAGCCGGTCCGAGTACGTGCCGCGCACGCCCGCCGGCGTCACCACGGTGAGCGGCGACTTCGACGCCGCGGGCTGGACGTCGGTCGACCGGGCGGTGCGCAGCGGCACCGGGCGCGACCTGCTGCCCGTCGGTGCCGTCGGGATCGCGCCGTCGAACGCGGCGGTGCAGCCGCAGGCCACCGCCGTCTACGTCGCCCCGCCGGGCTGCCCCGCGCTACCCGACCTCGACGGCAGCGAGGACGGCGGCGACGACCGCTGCCTCAGCTGGCAGTTCGGCGGCGCGGAGGCCCCGTCGTCGTACAGCGGCGACTCCGGGCGGGTGCTCGACGCCCCCGCCCTCGCCGCGCTCGGCTACCGACTGACCGCCGCGCAGCAGGCGGTGCTCGACGCCGGCGGCGTGCTGCTGCCCTCCGCCGGCCTGGTGCACGACGGACGGGCCCGGCTCGTCGTCTACACACCCACCCAGGACGGCACGGCCGTCGCGAGCAGCCGGGCGCGCACGGTGCCGGCCGCCGCGCTCGACGTCCGCGCCAGGAACGGCGGCGCCGACGTGCCGGACGTCGTGACGACGCCCGCGACGGCGCAGCGCCTCGGCCTCGACACCTACCGGGCCAGCGGGGTGCTCGCCCCCGGTGCGGTGATCTCGCGCGACGTGCAGAGCCGCGTGGAGGAGGTCGTGCGCGGGGTCGACGAGGACGCCGAGGTCTACACCGAGCGCGGCTTCGACGAGCACTTCGGGCTGACGCTGCTGGGTCTGGCCCTGGCCGCGGCCATCGCGGTGCTGGTCGGCACATTGAGCGCCACCGGGCTGGCGCTCGCCGAGTCGCGGCCCGACCTGGCCACCCTGGCGGCCATCGGCGCCCGGCCGCGCACCCGGCGGGTGATGGCCTCCGCGCAGGCGCTGGTCATCGCCGTGCTCGGCGCGCTGGCGGGTGTGCTGGTCGGCGCGGTGCCCGGGTTGGCGATGGCCTGGCCGCTCACCGCGCAGTCCTACGACGCGCGCACCGGCGAGTCGGTCTGGGGCTCGCCGACCATCTCGGTGCCGTGGCTGCTGCTGCTCGGGATCGTCGTCGCGGTACCGCTCGTGGCCGCGCTGGCGGCCGGGGCGGGCGTGCGGTCGCGACTGCCGCTGACCCGACGTCTGGGGCAGTGAGGTGACCGCCCGCGGTCTCGCGCCCGTGGTGGCGCCCGCCGGGAGCCTGGCGCGGCGCCGTCGCCGGATGCAGCTGCTGCAGCGGCAGCAGGTGCTGGCGCTGCGCCGGCAGCAGCGGCTCGAGCAGCGGCTGGGGGCCGGCCACGCCGCCACCGTGCACCCGGCTCAAGGCGCCGGGGGCTCGGACCGATGTCCCCGGGTGTGACCGAGCGAACCGCCACCGGGCCGGCCGACGCCGACCTGCGCCGGCACGCGGACGTCTTCCGCGCGCTCGGCGACGCGGTCGTCGTCACCGACGTCGACGGCCTGGTCGTCGACGCCAACCCGGCCGCGGAGCGGATGTTCGGCCTGCCGCTCGCCGAGATGCTCGGCCGGTTCCCCGGCGACAGCACGCCGGGGAGCAGCGCCCCGGCCTTCGCCACCGTGCGCGCGCACCTCGAGACCGGCGCGGAGTGGTGCAGCGACCTCCGGTTGATCGACGCCGACGGCTCGCGCCGCACGATCGTGCTCACCGCCGTCGGGGTGCGCTCGGCGGGCGGTCGGTTGATCGGCACCGTCGGGATCCACCGCGACGTCACGTCCGAGCGCGAGACCGCACTGGCGCTGGGCGAGGCGGAGGAGCGCTGGCGGCTGACGCTCGACGGCGCACCCTCGGGCATCGCGATCATCGCGCTCGACGGCAGCTTCATGAACTGCAACCAGGCGCTGTGCCGCATGCTCGGCTACAGCGAGCCCGAGCTGCTGTCCATGACGTTCCAGAGCCTCACCCACCCGGACGACCTCGAGGCCGACCTGACCCTGCTCGCCCAGCTGGCGATCGGTGACATCGAGCACTACACGCTCGACAAGCGGTACCTGCGTGCCGACGGCCGGGTCGTGAGCACCCAGCTCACCGTCGGCGTCGTGAACCACGCCGTGACCGACGAGCCGCTGCACTACGTGGCGCAGATCCGCGACATCGGGCAGGAGCGTGCGGCCAGCGAGCGGCTCGCCTCCATCGTGGCCAGCGCGCGCGACCCCTTCGTGGCGGTCGACCGGCACGGCTTCGTGTCCGAGTGGAACGAGGCCGCCGAGCAGCTGCTCGGCTGGCGGCGCGCCGAGGTGCTCGGCCACCCGGTGGCCGACGTGATCGTGACGCCCGAGCGCCGCGGCGTCTTCCGCGAGCGCATCCGGGCTGTGATGGACGACCCGTCGAGGGCGCTGGCACGGCCCCGGTCCGAGCTGACGGCGATGCACCGCGACGGCACGCGGCTGCCGGTCGAGCTCACCGTCTGGCGAGCCGGCGAGGACCACGACGAGCTGTTCGCCTTCCTGCGCGACATCGGCGACCAGGTGCGGGCCGCGGCGCAGGCCCGGGCCGGGGCCGAGCGGCAGGCCGCGATCGTGGCCGCCCAGCTGGCCATCGCCGACGTCGAGATGTCGCCGCACAAGGTCATGCAGGAGATCTGCCGGCACGCCCACGCCCTGACGTCGGCCGACGCCGCCTGCGTCGAGGTGGTGCAGGGCGACGCGGTCGTGTGCCGGGCGGCCAGCGGCGTGGCCAGGCCGCTGCTCGAGCTCGCCGTCCCCGTGGCGCACAGCCTGTCGGGTCTGGCCGTCACGCGGGGCCACGCGCTGCGCGTCGACGACGCGACGGTCGACCCGCGCGTCGACCAGCACTGGCTGGCGACCGTCCCGGCCCGGTCGGTGCTCGTGGTGCCGCTGCGTCGCCGGGGCGAGGTGCTGGGCGTGCTGAAGGTCATCTCGGTGCGGCCCGGCCGGTTCTCGGAGGACGACCTGGCCACCCTGCAGCTGCTGGCCGCCCCCTTCGGCGCCGCGCTGGCGAACGCGTGGCAGTTCGAGGCGACCAGCGAGCAGGCGCTCACCGACCCCGTGACCGGGCTGGCGAACCGCACGCTCGCGCAGCGCGAGCTCGAGCGGGCCCTCGACCGGCAGGTGCGCCGCGGCGGGTTCACCGGCCTGCTGTTCTGCGACCTCGACGGCTTCAAGGGGGTCAACGACACGTTCGGCCACCAGGCCGGCGACCGCCTGCTCGTGGCGGTGGCCGAGCGGCTGCGGCTCGCCGTGCGCAGCACCGACACCCCGGCGCGCTACGGCGGCGACGAGTTCGTGGTGGTCTGCGACGGCCTGACCCGGCCCGAGGACGCCGAGGTGCTGGCGCGCCGGCTGCTGGCGTCCGTGCCCGGCGAGTACGACCTGCCCGGCGGCGTGGCGACCATCGGCGTCAGCATCGGCGTCGCCGTCGCCGACACCCCGGTGCCCGCGGCCGACCTGCTGCGGGCCGCCGACACGAACATGTACGTCGCCAAGGGCACCGGCGGCAACCACTACCGGGTGAGCCACCTCGCCGCCGACCCGCCCCGTCCACAGGCCTCGTGATCTGACCTTCGCAGCGGGCGTCCGACGTGGCACGATCTGCGCCGGGACGCCACGGCTGCGCCCCCCGACGTGCGTGAAAGGGTCCGCGCATGGCTTCGGAACGACAGGTGCGCCTCGACGGCGACCCGCGAAGCGTGCGCACTGCCCGCCGGGTCGTGACCGAGGTGCTCGTCGGTGCAGGGCGTCCGGAGTGGGTCGACGACGCCGTGCTGGCCACCAGCGAGGTCGTGACGAACGTCGTGCTGCACGCCGGCACGGCCGGTGAGCTGTCGGTGCGGGCGATGCCCGGCGCGGTGCGCGTCGAGGTGCGCGACTACAGCCTCGAGCTGCCGACCACCCAGCGCTTCGGCCGGATGGCGACGACCGGTCGCGGCATGCGCATGCTCGCCCTCTTGAGCCACGCCCACGGGGTGATCGAGCTGCCCGACGGCAAGGTGGCCGCCGCGCCGTGGCGCCCGGTGCGCGTCGTGCTCGTGTCGCTGGTGCTGGCCGCCGTGCTGCTGGTCGTGATGACCGCCGTCACCGCCGGCACGCAGCAGCTCACGACGCGGCCCGGCACGGTCACCCGAGCCGGGGTGCCCACCTGCCTCGCGCTCCCCGGCACCGGTCAGGTGTGCCTGGACGCCTACCACGCCGACCACCTGCGCACGCGGGCGCTGCGGACGGGGGAGTGCGTGCGCGTGACGTACGACGGCGGCCGGGTGGTGCCCGGCACGCTGACCCGCGTGCTGCCTGCCCCGTGCCCGCCGACGGCGCCCGCGACCTGAGCCCCGCGGGTCAGTCGACCGGCGTGACGACCGCGACGAAGACGGTGCGCCCACCACCCGCCTGGTGCCGATCGACGCCGACCGACACCCGGCGCTCGCGGCCCTCCGCGTCGAGCAGCTGCAGCGTCAGCACCTGACCGTCCGGCCAGCCGACGCCGGTCGTCCGGTAGCGGGTGAGCCCGGCCACGAGCGTCTCGCGCAGCTGCGGGGGCAGCAGCTCGGCGAGCGCGCGCCCGGTGGGCTGCGGTCCGAGCAGGGTCACGGCCGCTGGGCTGGCCGCCAGCAGCCGACCGTCGTCGTCCACGGCCAGCCGGGCGTCCGTGGCGGCCTCGACGTCGGAGGCGTCCCAGCGCGGCAGCTCGACCGGGCGCTCGCGCGACGGCACGTAGGGCAGGTAGGGGTGGTCGCGGCCACCGAGGGCCTGCCCGATCGCCTCCGCGCAGACCCACGCACGCAGCGAGGTGACCTCCGGCAGCGCGGCGCGGGCCAGCAGTATGGGCGTCTCGCACGACCCGTCGGGTGAAGCCGAGGTGACCAACCCGGCCGACCTCGTCGAGCAGCCGGCGAAGGTGATGCGGATCGGCAGCATGGTCAAGCAGCTGCTCGAGGAGGTGCGCAGCGCGCCGCTCGACGAGGCCGGCCGCGCCCGGCTCGCCGGCATCCACGAGCGCTCGCTGCACGAGCTCGAGCAGGGTCTGGCGCCCGAGCTGGTCGACGAGCTGCGTCGCATCGCGCTGCCGTTCGGCGAGCAGACCCCGTCGGACGCCGAGCTGCGCATCGCCCAGGCCCAGCTCGTCGGGTGGCTCGAGGGCCTGTTCCACGGCATCCAGACCGCGCTGGTCGCACAGCAGATGGCCGCCCGCCAGCAGCTGGAGCAGATGCGCGCGCTGCCCCCGGGTGCCCAGCCGTCCGGGCCGGGTCAGGCGCCGGGCGGGATGCCGACGACGTCCGGCCAGGGCACCGGCCAGTACCTCTGACCCCAGCGGTCGAGCGCGCCCTCAGCCGTCCGACGGGTCGACGGGCGGGTCCGGCTCCTCGGGCGGCGTGGCGGGCGTGAGCTGAGTGGGCGTCTGACCGCCCTGCAGCACGTTCGTCAGGTGGTCGCGCAGCACGAAGTAGCCGCTCAGGTACGCGTAGAGCATCGGCGTCTCGGCGACCCAGCGCTGCCCGGCGGACGCGCCGTGCGGCGCCTTCCAGGTGCGGGTCGGGTCGGTGCCGGGGCGCGCCGGGGTGTGCGCGGTGGCCTGCCCGAACGGCGCCCACTGGTAGAGCCCCTGCCGCGTGCCGGCCATCACCGTGCCCAGCCCGACGGCGATCGCGTAGTTCTGCAGGTCGAACTGGTCGTGGTGCACCGCGACGGTCGTCGGGTAGATGACGGCGTTGGCGAAGCCGGTGCCCACCGCCTCCTTCATGCCCTCGTACACGGCCTCGCGACCGCTCAGCGGCTGGTACGTCGAACGGCGCGGTGCCGCGTCGTCCGCCGCGCGGGCCTCGCCGCGCGGCGCCGAGTGGGGTGGCAGGTGGGCGCGCGCCAGGTCGACGCCGGGACGCGGCGCGCCGGCCTCGACCGGGCTGGGACCCCGTTGCACCCGCGGCGCCTCGGCCTGCAGCCCGGCCCCGTCGTGGCTGCGCACCACGGGCACCTCCGCGACCGGCC
>NZ_BAAHBM010000132.1:0-6485 GCF_054776675.1 Angustibacter aerolatus | reverse complement strand
GTGGCGGTCGACCGTCGACGGCCTGGCCCACGCCTGCGGGCACGACGTCCACACCGTGGCGCTGCTCGGGCCGGCCTGGCGCAGGGGCTGCTCGACCGGCTGCGGCTCGACGAGCCGCGCGTCGCGGCCACGGCGGCGGCGCTGCGCGACCTCGCGGCGCTGCCCGACCCGGTGGGCGAGGTGGTGCGCGGCCAGCGGCTGGCCAACGGGCTCGAGGTGCGCCAGACGCGGGTGCCGATGGGCGTCGTGGCGATGGTCTACGAGGCGCGGCCCAACGTGACGGTCGACGCCGCCGGGCTGGCGCTGAAGAGCGGCAACGCCGTGGTGCTGCGCGGTGGCTCGGCAGCGGCGCACACCAACCGCGCCCTCGTGGGGGTGCTGCGCGAGGTGCTGACGGCGCACGGGCTGCCGGCCGACGCGGTGACGCTGCTCGACGGCCCGCGCGAGGAGGTGCGCCACCTGATGACGGCGCGCGGCCTCGTCGACCTGCTCATCCCGCGCGGCGGCGCCGACCTCATCCGCACCGTCGTCGAGGGGTCGACGGTGCCGGTGGTCGAGACCGGCGTCGGCAACTGCCACGTCGTGGTCGACGCCGCCGCCGACCTCGCCAAGGCGGTGGCGATCGCGGTGAACGCCAAGGCCCACCGGCCGAGCGTGTGCAACGCGGCCGAGACGCTGCTGGTGCACCGGGCGGTGGCCGCGGACTTCCTGCCGCTGGTCGTGCCGGCGCTCGACGCCGCGGGCGTCACGCTGCACGGCGACGCCGAGGTGGTCGCCGCGGCGGCCGCGGCCGGGGTGCGCGCCGAGTCGGCGAGCGACGACGACTGGGGCCGCGAGTACCTGTCGCTCGACCTCGCCGTCCGCGTCGTCGACGACCTCGACGCGGCGCTGGCCCACGTGCGCCGCTGGTCGACCGGGCACACCGAGGCCATCGTGAGCGAGGACGTCGGCGCCGTCCGCCGGTTCGTCGCCGAGGTCGACGCCGCTGCCGTCATGGTGAACGCGTCGACCCGGTTCACCGACGGCGGCGAGCTGGGGCTGGGTGCCGAGATCGGCATCTCGACCCAGAAGCTGCACGCCCGCGGTCCGATGGGGCTGGCCGAGCTGACGACCACGACCTGGGTGGTCACCGGCGACGGTCACGTGCGGGCCTGAGCAGGTGAGCACGCAGAGCCTGCTGCCCCGCCCGGGGCGCCCCGGCCCCGCCCTGCGGCTGCGGGTGCCGCTGCCCTTCGTGTCGCCGCCGCTGCAGCGGTTCCTGGCCAACGAGGCCGGCGGCGCGATGCTGCTGCTCGTCGCCACGGTGCTCGCGCTGGTCTGGGCGAACCTGCCGGGCGGCACGTACGAGTCGTTCTGGCACACCGCGACCGAGATCAGGGTCGGGTCGATGAGCTGGGGTCTCGACCTGCGGCACTGGGTGAACGACGCCGCGATGGCGATCTTCTTCCTGGTGGTGGGGCTCGAGATCAGCCGCGAGGTGACGGTCGGCGAGCTACGCAACCCCCGCGCCGTCGTGGTGCCGGCGCTCGGCGCGGTCGGCGGCCTGGCGCTGCCGGCGCTCATCTTCACCGCGTTCGAGCACGGCGGTCCGGCGGCAGCCGGCTGGGGCATCCCGATGTCGACCGACACCGCGTTCCTCGTCGGCGTGCTCGCGCTGTTCGGGCCGCGCTGCCCCGACCAGCTGCGGCTGTTCCTGCTGACGCTGGCGATCGTCGACGACATCGGCGCGATCACCGTGATGGCGCTCTTCTACACCGACTCGGTCTCGGTGCCGGCGCTCGTGGTGGCGGGTCTCCTGCTGGCCGTGCTGGTCGCGATGCGCTGGCTGCGGGTGTGGCGGCTGACGCCGTTCGTGCTGGTGGGGCTCGCGCTCTGGGTCGCGGTCAGCGCCTCCGGCGTCCACCCCACGCTGGCCGGCGTGCTGATGGGCGTCACGGTGCCGGCGGCGCACGTGCCGCAGGAGCAGCGCGACCGGCTGCGGTACTACGGCCGGGCGGTCGCCGAGGCGCCCAGCCCGACCCGCGTGCGGCTGGCGACGTCGGCCGCGCGCGCCACCGTCGCCGCCAACGACCGGCTGCAGGAGGCCCTGCACCCGGTGAGCGCGTCGTTCGTCGTGCCGCTGTTCGGGCTGGCGAACGCCGGGGTGCTGCTCGACGGCGCGGCGCTGCGGGCCGCGGCGTCGTCGTCGCTCACGCTGGCGATCGTGCTGGCGCTGCTGGTCGGCAACGCCGTCGGCATCTCGGCGCTCGCGGCGATCGCGCTGCGCACGAGGCTCGGCGACCTGCCCGGGCAGGTGCGCTACGGCCACCTGGTCGGCGGCGCGGTGCTGGCCGGCATCGGCTTCACCATCTCGCTGTTCATCACCGACCTCGCCTTCGACGACCCGCGGCTGCAGTCCGAGGCGAAGATCGGCGTGCTCACCGGGTCGCTGCTCGCGGCGGTGCTGGGCTCGGTGCTGCTGCGGTGGCTGGGCGAGCGGCTGCCGCTGTGCTCGGTCGACACCGACGAGGTACCCGACCTGCCGGACGGCCCCTGGCTCGACCCGGTGTCAGCGGCGACCCAGGTCGAGGCCTGACCGCAGGGCGGCCAGCTCGAGCCGCCCGGTGTAGACGCGGCCGTCGACGAACAGCGTGGGCGTGCCGCGGACGCCGAGGTCGGCGCCGCTGCGGTAGTCGGCCTGCACCATCGGCTGGAACCGTTGCGCGGCAGCGCCGACGACGTCGTCCGGGTGCTCGACGCCGGCCTTCACCGCGATCGCCCGGAAGCCGGTGGCGCCGAGCTTCTCCTGGTGCGCGAACAGCACGTCGTGCATCGCCCAGAACCGGTCGCCGGCCGCCTCGGCCGCCAGCGCCGCGGCGAGCGCGAACGGGTGCTTCTGGAACAGCGGGAAGTGCCGGAACACCAGCCGGACCCGGCCCTCGGAGGTGTCGACGAGCTCGCGCAGCACGGGCGCCGCGGCACCGCAGTACGGGCACTCGAAGTCGCCGTACTCGACCAGCGTGCAGGTCGCGTCGGGGGAGCCGTAGACGTGCCGGTCGAGGTCGACGGCGGTGGTGGGCGTGCTCACGCCGCAGAGCGTACGACCGCGGCGCCCGCACCGGCAGGCCCCGCCGGCGCCGGTGCTGGCAGGATGCGGGCCGTGGAAGCCACCGAGGTGCGCAAGCTGGCCGAGCTCGAGGACGCGCACTGGTGGTACCGCGAGCGCCGGCACCTGCTCGCCCGCGAGGTGCGCGGCCTGGTGCCGGGCCGGGCGCTCGACGTCGGGGCCGCCGGGGGCGGCAACACCCGGGTGCTGCGCGCGCTCGGCTGGGACGCCGCGGCGCTGGAGTACGGCGAGGAGGGCGCGGGCGTGGCCCGCTCGCGCGGTCTGGCGACGCTGCGGGCCGACGCGACGCGGCTGCCGGTGGCCGACGCGAGCCTCGACCTGGTGGTGGCGTTCGACGTGCTGGAGCACATCGAGGACGACGACGCCGCGGTGCGCGAGGTGGCCCGCTCCCTGCGCCCGGGCGGGCACTTCGTGGTGGCGGTGCCGTGCGACCCGCGGCTGTGGTCGGAGCACGACGAGGCGGTGCTGCACGTGCGCCGCTACACCCGCGCGACGCTGACCTCGCTGCTGGTGCGGGCCGGGCTGCAGGTCGGGCCGCTGCACAGCTGGAACGTGCTGCTGCGGCCGGTGGTGCAGGTGCGCCGCCGGGTCAGCCGGGGCAGCGACCTGGGCGAGCTGGCGCCGTGGCTGAACACCGCGCTGCGCGGCGTGATCACCGCAGAGCGCTACCTGCCGGTGCGCTCGCTGCCCGGCGTCTCGCTGCTGGTGACCTGCCGGCGTCCCTGAGGGTCGGCCGCCGGGGGAGCGGCCGAGTCGTAGGCCACGTGGTACGTCGGTCGCCCCTGCAGCTGCGTGTACATCCGCCCGACGTACTCGCCGAGCAGCCCCAGGCACAGCAGCTGCACCGCGCCGACGGCGGCGACCACCACGAAGGTCGACGTCCAGCCGGGCGTGGTCTCGTCGCGCAGGAACGCGACGAACGCGTAGAGCAGCAGGGCGATCGCCGCGACGCCGCCGAGCAGGCCGAACCAGGTGGCGATGCGCAGGGGCGCGATCGAGAAGCCGGTGACGCCGTCGACCGACAGCCGCAGCATCCGCGCCAGCGGGTACTTCGAGCGGCCGGCCGCGCGCACCTCCCGGGCGTAGCCGACCGACGTGCTCGGGAAGCCGAGGGCGGGCACGACGAGCCGCAGCACCCGGTTGGCCTCGGGCAGCGTGTTCACCGCGTCGACGGTGGCCCGGCTCATCAGCCGGAAGTCGCCGGCCTGGGCCGGGCCGCTGGTGCCGGCCAGCCGGCGGATCAGCCGGTAGAACAGGCTCGCCGTCGTGCGCTTGAAGACCGAGTCGGTGGTGCGGTCGGTGCGGACGCCGTAGACGACGTCGACGCCCTGCGAGCGGGCCGCCTGCAGCATCGCGCCCAGCACCTCGGGCGGGTCCTGCAGGTCGGCGTCGATGCTGGCCACCCAGTCGCCGCGGGCCCGGGCCAGCCCCGCCGTCAGCGCCGCCTGGTGGCCGCTGTTGGCGCGCAGCCGCACCACCCGCAGCGAGGGCCACTCGCGGCGCAGCCGCTCGAGCAGCGCGGGCGTGGCGTCGGTGCTGCCGTCGTCGACGACCAGCACCTCGTACGGCTCGCCGAGGTCGTCGAGCACCGGCCGGAGACGCTGCGCGAACAGCGGCAGCACCTCGGCCTCGTCGTAGGCGGGGACGACGACCGACAGGACGGGCGCGGTGATGTCGGGCTCCTCTGGCTCGGCCGAGCGCTTCTGACAGACTGTAGTCGGCACCGGTGCGGGCACCGGTATGCCCCAGCCCGATCAGCCCACCTCAGACGGAGCGCCGATGACCCACCTCCTCGCAGCGACCACCGAGCGCGGGCAGGAGCTGCCCATGACGCCGGTGATGTTCGGGATCACGGCGTTCGCGGTGTTCCTGCTGCTCCTGGGGCTGACCTGGGCCTTCCGTCACGTGGGCAACAAGCACCGCTGACGTGGCCGGGCCGCGCCGCATCGGCGTGATGGGCGGCACGTTCGACCCGATCCACCACGGGCACCTCGTGGCCGCCGCCGAGGTGCAGAGCGTGTTCGGGCTCGAGCAGGTGGTGTTCGTCCCCACCGGCCGGCCCTGGCAGAAGGACGACCGTCGCGTCAGCCCCGCCGAGCAGCGCTACCTGATGACGGTGGTCGCCACCGCGTCGAACCCCGACTTCACGGTGAGCCGGGTCGACGTCGACCGCGACGGCCCGACGTACACCATCGACACGCTGCGCGACCTGCGCGACGAGCACCCCGACACCGAGCTGCACTTCATCACCGGTGCCGACGCGATGGCCCAGATCCTGTCGTGGAAGGACGCCGACGAGCTGTTCGACCTCGCGCGCTTCGTGGGGGTCACCCGGCCCGGCCACGAGCTGTCGCTGCAGGGGCTGCCGCCCGAGCGGGTGAGCCTGCTCGAGATCCCCGCGCTGTCGATCTCCTCGACCGACTGCCGCGAGCGCGTGCGGGCCGGTCAGCCGGTCTGGTACCTCGTGCCCGACGGCGTCGTGCAGTACATCGCGAAGTACGGGCTCTACCGAACGGGTGAACCTGCCGACAGGTAGGACGTGGCAGACCTGCTCCTCCCTGACGGCGACACCGGCCGCCCCTCCGACCCGACCCCCGGCGCGACCCCCGCGGGCCCCCGACCGGGGCCTGGCGGACGGCGCGTGCGCACCCGCGCGGGACGACGTCCCGAGGTCGCCGCGGCGACCGGGCGACCCGCCGGGCCACCCGCCCCGCAGGACGGCCCCGGGGCCGACGCCGGGGCCGACGCCCGCGGACGGGTGACCGACTTCCGCTCGCTGCCGCGCCCGGCGGCTGCCGACGACCGCCCCGCCGCCGCTCGTCCGCCCCGCCCCGCCCGCCCGGCCAGGGACGCCGAGAGCGGCCGTCCGCCGCGCAGCCGGCAGCACGGTGCTCAGCAGGGTGGCCAGCGCGGCCGCCCCCGGCCCGCGGGCCAGCGCGCCCCCAGGGCCGACGTGCCCGTGGTCGAGCCCTACGTGCCCCGCCTCGAGGTCGTCACGCCGATGCCCGACGAGCCGGCCGGCGGCTGGACCGTCGAGGCCGTCGAGCAGGCCAGCTTCCCCACCCGCATGGCCCGGCGGCGGGCCATGGAGAAGGTGCAGACCGACGACCAGTGGGAGCCCGCGCCCGACGTCACGCACGAGCTGCTCGGCCGCGTCGAGGACGAGCTGGCCCGCCTGCTCGACCGCCGCGTCGACCCCACGGCACCGGAGGGCGAGCGCATCGAGGGCGTCTCCGACCTGCGCGAGCTGCCCGAGGCGCCGCTGCGCATCGTCACCGCGGCGCTGCTCGCCGGTGCGGCGCTGCTGCCGGACCAGCCCACCCGCTCGCCGGGCCGCCGGCGACGGCTGCTCGCGGGCGTCGCCGCGGCCGCCGTGCTG
>NZ_BAAHBM010000131.1:0-6582 GCF_054776675.1 Angustibacter aerolatus | reverse complement strand
GGCCGGCAGCGCGCTCGCCACCGCGGCGAGCTGCCGGGCGTCACCCGGCGCCGACCACCCGCGCTGCACCACCGCGAACCGGCCACCGGGCAGCCAGAGCGCCGCGAGCTGGGCGTCGAGCGCCCGGACGGCGGTGCCGACCACGTGCTGCAGCGCCTCGGCGACGGACGTCGCGGCCGTGGCGCCGAGCCCGACCAGGTCGAGACGGGCCGGGTCGTGCTCGGCCGGGTCGAGGTCGCCCCCGGGGCGCTGCACGGGGGCGAGGTCGGTGCGCTCGAGCACGTCCTGCCCCCCGCCGTCCGGTGCGGGCCTGCGCCCGCGTCTGCCACCACTGTCCGAGACCGAGCACGTGGCCGACGTGACGTCGGGTCGACGTCACCCGGCTGCCTCACCCGTTCGGTGCACCGACCGGCTGCCGCGGCGCTGACGCAGCGTGACGCGTGCGGGCCCGCAGCAGCCCCCGCGCCGGCACCTCGACGGCGCGGCGCAGCAGCAGCGCGACCGCCCCCAGCACCAGCGCGTCGAGCACCAGCACCAGCGCGCCCGCGGCGCTGCCCCGGCCGTCGGCCAGCGGGTGCACGACCGAGCGCAGCAGCGGCTGCACCAGCACGTGGGTCATGTAGAGGCAGTACGACGCCTCGCCCCACAGCACCGACCAGCGGGTCGAGAGCACCGCCGCGAGCGGCCCGGTGCCGGCGGCCAGCAGCAGCACCAGCAGCGCGAAGGCCGGTGCCAGCCAGTACCCGCCGCCGTGCGAGCGCGGCACGAGCAGCACGACGAGCACCAGTGCGACCGCCACCGGCAGCGCCGCCCGGCCGATGCCGCGCGGCGCCTGCTGGTGCACCCGCACGAGCAGCACGCCGGCCACGAACTCGACCACCACCCGCAGCAGCCCGGCGTGCGGCACGTTGCCGTTGGGCAGCGCGAACAGCGCGAAGACCAGCAGCATCACCGCGTACAGCCCGGCCGCGCCGGCCAGCGCCGTGCCGGCCCGGCGCACGCGGGCGAACCCGAGCAGCAGCAGCGGGCAGAGCAGGTAGACCAGCCACTCGGCGCTGATCGACCAGGCCGGGGCGTTGAAGCTCGGCCGGTCGCTGAACCACAGGTGCGTCATGGTGAGGTTCTCGACGTACGCCGCCGGGGTGCGCCGGTGCCCGTCCGCCGAGACGCCGAGCGCCCCGACCGCCGCGGCGTAGAGCAGGTCGGCGTGCAGCGTCACCACCTGCACCGGCCACACTCTGGCCACCCGGTTCTGCACGAAGTCGCGGGCCTCGCGCGGGCGCCAGCGGTCGAGCCGGTGGCCGTAGTTGTAGGCCAGCACGAAGCCGGACAGCACGAAGAACACGTCCACGCCGAGGTAGCCCGACGCCAGCAGCGGGTCGAGGTGACGCGCCGGCGGCACCAGCCGCTCGACGTCCGCCCGGTAGTGGAACAGCACCACCCAGACCGCCGCCACGGCACGCAACCCGGTCAGCGCCGCGATGGACGGCGGTCGGCCGGCCGGCTCGGCGGTGGTGTGGCGCATCACCTCCAGGGTGGCAGGCCGCCCCCGCACCCGCCCGCCGTAGACTCCCCGGGCCGGGCGGCTCGCCCGGGCGCGCGCAGCCCACCACCCCACGGAGCCCCGCCCCCATGAGCGAGATCGTCGTCTTCAGCGGCAGCGCGCACACCGAGCTGGCCGCCGAGATCTGCGCCGAGATCGGCGTCGAGCTGGCCCCCACGACGCTGCAGCGCTTCAGCAACGACTGCATGCAGGTGCAGCTGCGGGCCAACTGCCGCCAGCGCGACGTGTTCATCGTGCAGCCGCTCGTGCCGCCGGTGCAGGAGCACCTGATGGAGCTGCTGCTCATGCTCGACGCCGCCCGGGGCGCCTCGGCGGCGAGCATCACCGCCGTCATCCCGCACTACGCCTACGCGCGCAGCGACAAGAAGGACGCGCCGCGCATCTCGATCGGCGGCCGGCTGGTGGCCGACCTCATCGCCACGGCGGGCGCCGACCGCGTGGTGACGATGGCGCTGCACGCCCCGCAGGTGCACGGGTTCTTCTCGGTGCCGGTCGACCACCTGTCGGCGATCGGCGACCTGGCGATGCACTACCGCGGTCGCGACCTGTCGAACACCGTCGTGGTCTCCCCCGACCTCGGCAACGCCAAGGCGGCCACCGCGTTCGCCCGGCTGCTCGACGTGCCGGTCGCCGCCGGCTCGAAGCAGCGGCTGGCCGACGACCGCGTGGTCATCGACATGATCGTCGGCGACGTCGACGGCAAGGACGTCATCGTGCTCGACGACGAGATCGCCACCGGCGGCTCGGTCGTCGAGCTGCTCGAGGCGCTGCGCTCCCGGCACGTGCGCACCGTCTCGCTGGCGTGCACCCACGGCCTGTTCACCGGCCCGGCCATCGAGCGGCTCTCGGCCCGCGACGACGTCACCGAGGTGGTCACCACCAACACCGTGCCGCAGGCCGGGCACTACGGGCTGCCGCACCTCGAGGTCCGCTCGGTCGCGCCGGTCTTCGCCGAGGCGATCAGCCGCATCCACCTCGGCGAGTCGGTGTCGAGCCTGTTCTCCGACGTCCCCACCCACGGCTAGGGCGGGCAGACCCTAGCTCTCGCAGGGACTCGCGCCCGCGGGGCCGGCGCTGTCGCCCGCCCAGGCCGGCAGCGGGCGCGGGTCGGGGCTCGGCGCCCAGCGACCCTCGGTGCGGGCGTAGGTCCACGAGGGGCCGTGCGCGACCAGCTCGGCGACGGCGGCCACCAGCCGGTCGACGTCCTCGGTGCGCGAGCCGACGCCGACGCTGGCCCGCACCGCCCCGGCGTCGAGCCCGAGGTGGGCGAGCAGCGGGTGCGCGCAGAACCGGCCGTCGCGGACGCCGATGCCGTGCTCGGCCGACAGGTACGCGGCGACCAGCCCCGCGTCGACCCCGTCGACCGTGAAGGTGACGACGCCGATCGAGGGGGCGTCGTCGGCGAAGACCCGGTGCACCTCGACGCCGTCGAGCGCGGTCAGCCCGTGCACCAGCCGCTCGCGCAGCGCCGCCTCGTGCACCTCGAGCGCCGCCTCGGGCAGCGCGCCCAGCGCCTCGCAAGCGGCGGCCAGCGCCACCGCGCCGAGCACGTTCGGGGTGCCGCCCTCGTGCCGCGCCGGGGCGCACGCCCACTGCGTCTGCTCGACGTCGACCTGCACGACGGCGCCGCCGCCGGCCAGGTGCGGTGTGCCGCGGTCGAGCCAGTCGCGCCGGCCGACCAGCGCGCCCGCGCCGTACGGCGCGTAGAGCTTGTGGCCGCTGAACGCCACGTAGTCGGCGCCGCTCTCGGTGAGGCTGATCCGGCGGTGCGGGGCGAGCTGGGCGGCGTCGACCACCACGCGGGCGCCGTGCCGGTGCGCGAGCCGCACCAGGCGGTCGACGGGCAGCTCCTCGCCGGTGACGTTCGACGCGCCGGTGACGGCGAGCAGCGCGGCCGGGCGCTCGGCCAGCACCCGCTCGAGCTCGGCGAGCGTGCCCTCCAGCGTCGGCTGCGTGGCGACGGCGCGGTGCGGTCGGGCCTGCCAGGGCAGCAGGTTCGCGTGGTGCTCGAGGTCGAGGAACACCACGTCGCCCCACGTCGGCAGACAGCCCGCGAGCAGGTTCAGCGCATCGGTGGTGTTGCGGGTCAGCACGACGACGTCGCCGGGCCGGGCGCCCACGAAGCCGCCGATCGTGCGGCGGCTCTGCTCGAGCGCCGACGTCGACACCTGCGAGGCCCAGCCGGCACCGCGGTGCACGCTCGCGTAGTACGGCAGCGCGGCGGTGACGCGCGCGGCCACCGACTCGAGGCACTGGGCGCTCGCGGCCTGGTCGAGGTTCACGTGCCGCACGGTCCGACCGTCGACGAGCGGCGCGGCCAGGTCGGCGCCGACCACCGGCAGCAGTGGCCCTGCCCCCGGCCAGTCGGACGCCGGGGCGCCGGGACGGGTAGCAGGACGGGCGACGGTGCGGGGTGTGGTCGGGCGGGCGATGGTCGACATGACGTCTCCACGACGGGTCAGGGACCCACGTGCCGCAGGTCCGCGCTTGCGCCGGCACCTCGCCGACGCCAGGTCCTCACCCGGGGCACCCCGCCGCGGAGGAGGGTTGCCGGCCAGCAAGCCGGGGCTGAACGCTGGCACTCGTGACCTACGTCAGAAGGTATCGGCAGCCCGCGCCGCCGGTCCACCCTTCGAGCCGCATCTTCTCGACCTGCGAGACGCCGGGCTAGCGCTCGAGCGTCGTCGGCCCCGTCGACGGGCCGTCCACGACCGGGCCGTCCGGCGTCCACCGGATCGGGTCGAGGCACATCCGGCGGGCCGTCTGCTCGACGTCCCACGCGTGGTAGACCATCACGTCGAGCCCGTCGGGCGTGGTGACCACGCTGTTGTGGCCGGGCCCGACGACGCCTGGCACGCTGCGCAGCAGCGGCTCCCGCGCGGTCTCGACCCAGGGCCCGTCGGGGCGGTCGGCCACAGCGTGCGCGACGCCGTACGTCGGCTCCTGCCACGACCCGCCGGAGTAGAAGAGGTGGTAGCGGCCGCCGCGGTGCACGACGAACGGCCCCTCCAGCGTGTGCCAGTCGTAGACCTTCCCGTACATCGAGCGCTGCCGCTGGTACAGCTGCCAGTCGCCGGTCGGCTCGAGCACCGCGGTCGTCGGGCCGGCGAGCCGGGTCATGCCGTCGAGCCTGGCGACGGCGAGCATGGTGCCGACCCGCTCGGTGTCGAGCACGTCGCGGGCGAAGAACAGCCACCAGTCGCCGTCGGCGTCGCGGAAGGGGTGCGGGTCGATGGCGAAGCGCTCCCCCTCGGTGAGCACGTGCCCGGTGTCGCGGTACGGGCCGACCGGGTCGTCGGCCACCGCGACCCGCACCTGGTGCCCGACGTCGCCGGTGCCGGCCGAGTAGTACATCCACCAGCGGCCCTCGGCGTGCGCGACCTCGGGCGCCCAGTAGTCGGTACCCAGCCCGGGCACCTGCTCCAGCGCCCCGCCGACGCTGCGCCAGTGCACGAGGTCGTCCGAGCGCAGCACCTCGAAGGCCCGCCCGTCGACCGTGCGCCCGGTGCCGAAGGCGACGTACCCGTCGTCGGTGCGGAGCACGAACGGGTCGGCGAGGTAGCCGTCGTGCACCGGGTTCGCGTAGCTGGTCGGCATGGTCTTGATGCTGCCACCGGCGGCCGCGGGCGCCCACCGAGCGGGCCCCGACAGGAGCGCCGACCGGGTGGTGCCCGGGCGTGCCCGCTTCGTGACCTGTCCGTGACCGAAGTCGGGTGCATGGACGGCGATCGGGTGGGTACGGGCGCAGCGCACGCGGACGACGACGTCCGCGGCACCGGGCGACGAAGGAGCCGCCATGAGGCGCAGCGCACGACCCGCAGCACGCCGGACGGCGCTGGCGGCCCTGCTCGCGACGGGCCTGGCCGTGCCCGCCGCGCAGGCCGCGACGCCCGCCGACCGGACGCAGCCGGCCACCTACCGCAACCCCGTCTCGCAGGGCTTCGCCGACACCTTCGCCGACCCCTCCCTGCTGCGCGGCAAGGACGGCTGGTGGTACGCCGTCGGCACCTCCGACCCGCTGCGCGAGGGCGAGGGCACGCCGCACCAGATCCCGATCGCCCGCTCGCGCGACCTCGTGAGCTGGACGCACGTCGGCGACGCCTTCACCGCGGCCACCCGTCCGGCCTGGGCCACCGCGGACGCCGGCCTCTGGGCGCCCGACCTGCGCTACGTCGACGGCGAGTACCGCATGTACTACGTGGTCACCGACACCACCGTCACCCCCGAGTCGGGTGACAACGCGATCGGCGTCGCGACCGCCCCGACCCCCGCGGGCCCGTGGACCGACAGCGGTGCACCGGTGGTCGCCCCGCGGCACGGCGCCGGCGGCTCGGGCGACTTCCTGTGGACGTTCGACCCGAACGTGGTGACCGACGCCGACGGCACCCAGTGGCTGATGTACGGCTCGTACTACGGCGGGATCTTCGTGGTGCGGCTGAGCGCCGACGGCCGCAGCACCGTCGGCACGGCGACGCGCATCGCGATCGACAACAAGTTCGAGGGCGCCTACGCCGTGCACCGCGGCGGGTACTGGTACCTGTTCGCCTCGACCGCCAACTGCTGCGCCGGCCCGACCACCGGGTACTCGGTGCAGGTCGGGCGCTCGCGCTCGGTGCAGGGGCCGTACGTCGACCGCGACGGCGTGCCGCTCGACACCTCGCGGGCCGGCGGCACGCCCACGCTGGTGCAGAACGGCAACCGCTGGATCGGCGCCGGGCACAACGCCGTCGTGACCGACCTGGGCGGGCAGGACTGGATCGCGTACCACGCGATCGACCGCGGCGACCCGTACCTCGACGGCACCGACGGCATCAACGAGCGGCCCATGCTGCTCGACCGGCTCGACTGGGTCGACGGCTGGCCGCAGGTGCGGGCCGGCCGCGGCCCCAGCGAGCGGCCGGTCACCGCGCCCCGCACCGGCGGCGCGACCCGGGTGCTGACCGACGGCACCGGGGGCACCGGCTGGCGGCTCGGCGGCGGGTGGACCCGCGGCAGCGACGAGCAGGCCGGCGCGCACC
>NZ_BAAHBM010000130.1:0-6706 GCF_054776675.1 Angustibacter aerolatus | reverse complement strand
CGGCGGACGCCGCCCTGCCGGGCCGGCTCCGCGAGCTCGCGGAGCCGGCCCGGCAGGGCCTGCGCGCGGCGATGGTGCTGGCGGCAGCGGAGGCCGTCGGGCGCAGCACCCCCGCGGCGACGGCCGCCGCGGCCGCTGTCGAGCTCGTGCACGCCTTCACCCTGGTGCACGACGACGTCATGGACCGCAGCGACCACCGGCACGGCGCCCCCACCGTGTGGCGGCTGTGGGGCGTCGACACCGCGATCCTGCTCGGCGACGCCCTGCAGGCCTGCGCCACGCGGCTGCCGGCGACGGCGCTCGAGCCGCGGCACCGCGCCGAGGCCGTCGTGCTGCTGCAGGACACCGTGCTCGAGCTGTGCCACGGGCAGGACCTCGACGCGCGCGAGCACCTCGACCTCGACGCCGTCGAGCCCGCCGAGGTGGCCGAGGCGAAGACCGGCTCGCTCATGGGCCGGGCGTGGGCCCTCGGCGCGCTGGTCGCCGACGCGCCCCTCGACGTCGTCGAGCGGTTCGAGCGCGCAGGGCGTCTCGTCGGCATCGCGTTCCAGGTGGCCGACGACCTGCTCGACGTGTGGGGCGACGTCGCCGTGACCGGCAAGCACCCCTGCCTCGACCTGCTCGACCTGCGGCCGACCTTCCCCGTGGTCGACGCGCTGCGCTCGGGCACCGCGGCCGGCGAGGAGCTGCGCGGGTGGCTCGCCGAGCGACGGTCAGGCCGCACCGACGACGTGCTCGCCGCGCGGGCGATGCTCGACCGGGCCGGCAGTCGCGGCCGGTGCCTGCTGCGCATCGAGACCCTGCGCGACGAGGCGCTCGCGGTGCTCGACGGCGCGCCGGGGGCGGAGCCGCTGCGGCACCTGGTGACGCGCGCGCTCAGCGACCCGGGCGGGCCGAAGACCAGCGTGCTGCCGGTCGTGGCGCCAGCCGGCTAGGGCCCCGCCACGTCGCCGGGGGGGACCTCGTCGGGATGGGCGTCGTCGGGGGGCGCGGCGGTCGGGCGCCCCTGACCCCTGGCCCGCAGCAGCCGGCGCAGCGAGTCGAGCCGCGAGCGGCCCGCCGTCCCCGCGTGCCCGGCCTCGACCCAGGCGTCGAGCCCGCACTCGGGCTCGTCGTGGGTGCAGCCGCGCGGGCAGTCGTCGGTGCCGCCGAGCAGGTCGGGGAACGCCGAGACGATGCGGGTCGGGTCGACGTGCGCGAGCCCGAACGACCGGATGCCCGGGGTGTCGATCACCCAGCCCCCCTGCAGGTGCCCGGCCGGGGGCAGCCGCAGCGCCACGGCGGACGTCGAGGTGTGCCGGCCGCGGCCGGTGACCTCGTTGACGTGCCCGGTGAGTCGGCCGGTACCCGGCACGAGGGCGTTGACCAGCGTCGACTTGCCGACCCCGGAGTGCCCGACCAGCACCGAGCGCAGCCCGCTGACCGCCTCGCGCACCTCGTCGAGGCCCAGCACGGTGTCGCCGTCGCGGCGAGTCACGACGTACGGCACGTCGAGCGGCGCGTAGCTGCCGAGGAACCCGGCCGGGTCGGTCAGATCGGCCTTCGTGAGCACGAGCAGCGGCTGCATGCCGGCGTCGTAGGCGGCGACCAGGCAGCGGTCGACCATCCGCGGGCGCGGCTCGGGGTCGGCCAGCGCCGTGACGATCACCAGCTGATCGGCGTTGGCGACCACGACCCGCTCGTAGGGGTCGGTGTCGTCGGCGGTGCGGCGCAGGGTCGTGCGCCGCGCGTCGACCCGCACCACGCGGGCCAGGGTGTCGTCGGTGCCCGAGGTGTCGCCGACGATGAAGACCTCGTCGCCGATCACGATGCCCTTGCGGCCGAGCTCGCGGGCCTTCATGGCGATCACGGTGCGCTCGTCGGCGGTGCCGTCGCCGACCACCGCCGTGTAGCGGCCGCGGTCGACCGCGACCACCAGCCCGCGCACGGCGTCCTCGTGGCGGGGGCGCTCCTTGGTGCGCGGCCGGCTGCCCCGGCGGGACGCGCGCACCCGCACGTCGTCCTCGTCGTAGCGCTCGGCGGCCGAGCGCGGGCTCACCCGCCGGCCAGCATCGCGGTCCAGCGGCCGGTGAAGCCCGGCAGCGTCTTGGCGGTCGTGTCGACGTCCTCGATGCCGACGCCGGGCACCACCAGCCCGACCACGGCGGCCGCCATGGCCATCCGGTGGTCGCGGTAGGTGCCGAACGGCCCGCCGTGCAGCGGCCGCGGCCGGATGCTCAGGCCGTCGGCGGTCTCGGTGACGTCGCCCCCGAGGGCGGTCAGCTCGTGGGCCAGCGCCGCGAGCCGGTCGGTCTCGTGACCGCGCAGGTGCGCGATGCCGCGCAGCCTCGACGGGCCGGAGGCGACCGCCGCCAGCGCGGCGATCACCGGGGTGAGCTCGCCGACGTCGTGCAGGTCGACGTCGACGCCGCCGACGGTGCCGCCGCCGGTGACGGTCAGCGCGTCGTCGTCGAGCCGGACGTCGGCGCCCATGGCGGTCAGCACCTCGCGCAGCACGTCGCCGGGCTGGGTGGTGCGCCGCGGCCAGCCCGGCACCCGCACGGTGCCGCCGGTGACCGCGGCCGCGGCGAGGAAGGGCGCGGCGTTCGACAGGTCGGGCTCGACGTCGAGGTCGAGCGGGCGCACCGGCCCGGGCTCGACCCGCCAGGTGCTCGCCGTGCCGTCGTCCACCACGACGCCGACCGACCGCAGCAGCGCCACGGTCATGTCGAGGTGCGGCTGGCTCGGCACGGGCGCCCCGTCGTGGTGCACGGTGACGCCGGCGTCGTAGCGCGCGCCCGACAGCAGCAGGCCGGAGACGAACTGGCTGGAGTCGGAGGCGTCGATCGTGACCGACCCGCCGGGCACCGTGCCGCGCCCGAGCACCGTGAACGGCGGCGCCCCGCGGTGCTCGTCGTCGACGTCGACCCCCAGGCCGCGCAGCGCACCCAGCAGCGGGCCGATCGGCCGGCGGCGCATGCCCTCGTCGCCGTCGAAGAGCACCGGGCCGTGGGCGAGGGCCGCGGCCGGCGGCAGGAAGCGCATCACGGTGCCCGCCAGCCCGGCGTCGACCGCGACGTCACCGGCGAGCGGGCCGGGGATGACCAGCCAGCTGCCGCGCCCCTCGTCGGTCGGGCTCGCCGTGAGGTCGTGCTCGTCGTCGATGCGCGCCCCGAGCTCGCGCAGCGCCTCGGCCATGAGCAGCGTGTCGCGCGAGCGCAGCGGCGCCCCGAGCCGGCTCGGGCCCTCGGCGAGCGCGGCCAGCAGCAGCGCGCGGTTGGTGATCGACTTGCTGCCGGGCAACCGCACGGTGGCGTCGACCGGGCCGTCGGCGAGCGGCGCCGGCCACACCGGGTGCTGGCTGTCGCCCGCGGTCGGGGGCACGGTCGGGTGGCTCACGCGCCACAGTCTGTCGGATGCCACCGACGGCGGTCGACACGGCCGCCGCGACGTCCCGGCGCCTGGGACGGCGGCCGCGCCGTGCGGCTGCCGGTCAGCCGACGAACGGCAGCGTGCCCTCGACGGCCTTCGCCGTGAGGCGCGCCTCGCGCTTCGCCGTGCGGCCGGCCAGCTTCGTCGCCCGCTTGGCGTCGCGGGCCGCCCGGCGCGCGCGCCACGACAGGCCGGGCCTGCCGTCGGTGTCGACGGCGGCCAGCAGCAGGCCGCCGAACAGCCCGGCGTTCTTCAGGAAGTGGATGCGGTGCTGCGCCTTGGCGGTCGGGTCGTCCTGCTCCCAGAACCGGTGGCCCGCCGCCGTGGTGGGGACCAGCGTCGCCGCCAGCACCAGGGCCGCGACGCGCGGCAGCCGCCCGGTGGCCAGCATGGTGCCGGCGACCGCCATCGTGGCGCCGTTGGCGCGGGTCAGCAGCACCGGGTCGTCGGGCAGGCCCAGGCGCGGCGCGAGGGCCGAGATCACCGGAGCGGCCTGCTCGGCCCGCTTGTCGGGGTGGCGCACGCTGTCGACGCCGCCGTACACGAACTGGGCGGCGAGCAGCGGGCGGGCGAGACGACGGACGACGGTCACGGGTACCTCCAGGTCGACGGCGTCCCCATCCTGCCCACCTTCGGCCCCGGGCGCGAGGCAGGGGCGGTTGTCGGACGTGCGTGGCAGGCTGCGCACCATGTGCGGCAGGTACGCGGCGACGGCGAGCCCCGACGACCTCGTGGAGGAGCTCGAGGTCGACGACGACGAGACGGGCGGCGCGCCGGGACCGCGCTTCAACCTCGCGCCCACCGACCCGGCACCGGTCGTGCTGACCCGCGCCCCGCGCGGGGACCGCGACGCGGCACCCACCCGGCAGCTGCGCGTGCTGCGCTGGGGGCTGGTGCCGTCGTGGGCCAAGGACCCGAAGATCGGCGGGCGCATGATCAACGCCCGCTCCGAGACGCTGCTCGACGGCAAGGCGTACGCGAAGGCGGCGCTCACCCGTCGCTGCCTGGTGCCGGCCGACGGCTGGTACGAGTGGCAGGTCAGCCCGACGGCGGTCGACGCGAAGGGCGCCCCGCGCAAGCAGCCGTTCTTCGTGCACCTCGGCGACGGGTCGCGGCTGGCCTTCGCCGGGCTCTACGAGTTCTGGCGCGACCGCGCGAAGGCGGACGACGACGAGTCGGCGTGGCTGGTCACCTTCACGATCGTCACCACCGGCGCCGAGCCCGGCCTCGACCGCGTGCACGACCGCATGCCGTTCGTGCTGCCGCGCGAGCGCTGGGCCGACTGGCTCGACCCAGCGCGCACCGACCCCGACACCGTGCGCCGGCTGCTCGAGCCGCCGGCACCCGGGCGGTTCGCGGCGCACCCGGTGAGCCGCCGGGTGGGCAGCGTGCGCAACGACGACCCCGAGCTGCTGCTGCCGGTCGGGGCCGACGAGCTCGAGGGCGTCGTCGACCCGATGACCGGCGAGCTCGTCGGGGGAGCGGGGGGCTGAGCCGCGTGGGCCCGGCCTCGGCTCAGGCCGGCACCCGGGCGGCGGCCTGCATCTCGAGCAGCCACGCGTCGAGCGCGTCCAGGCCGTGGTCGAGCCGGCGCAGCGCCTCGGTGCCGACGGCCACCCCGTCGACCCCCTCGACGGCCGCCAGTCGGGCGACGTCGTCCGGCGTCCGCACGCCGAAGCCGCACAGCACCGTCGCGTCCGGCGCGTGCTGCCGCAGCAGGGCCACCGCGCGGGCGATCTCGTGCGCCGGGAGCATCGTGCCGCCGGTGCGGTCGCCGACGGCCAGGTAGACCAGCGCGTCCGGTGCCACGCCGCGCGCCACCTCGGCCGTCAGGGCGTGCGCGGCCAGCAGCGGGATCGCCCTGGGTGCCGATCCGGCGGGGCCGCCGGCGCCGTCCGCGCCGTCCGTCAGCCGGCGCAGCATCACGTCGTCGTCGCTGATCACCGCGTCGACGGCACGCAGCGCCCCGGCCCGCACGAGGTCGTCGCCGTCCCGGCTGGGGTCGGCCACGTCGATCAGGATGTTCGGTCGCTGCGTCGCGTAGTAGTCGAGCACGTCGGCGTCACGCAGCCCGTTCGTCGCGGCGACGCGCAGCGCCCGGCCGATCGCGTCGCCGGGCTCGGGCGGGCCGTCGGCGATCGCGACGGGCATGGCGCACTCGACGACGGGCACGCCGCGGTGACGCAGCAGGTCGAACGCGCGCTCCGACGTCTCGGTGGTCGGGTACCCGTGCACCAGGTACACGACCAGGGCGAGCGAGCCGCCGTCGCGGCAGCGCCGGATCGCCTCGGCCGCGGTCGGTGCGACGGGTGCGGTGCGGCGCGCGGTCTCGACGTCCGCCCTCACGAGTGCACCCGGTCGCTCGCCAGCACCCGCCGCTGCAGGTACGTCACGCCGGGCGTGCCACCCGTGCCGCCGTCGTCGCCCAGCAGCCGGGCGACCACGGCGAGGTGCGACCGCTGCCAGCGCGCGAAGGCCGCGATCGCCTCGCGCAGCAGGTCGGCGTGCCCGTCGGCCGGGGCGAGCCGCGCCCGCAGGTGCTCGAACTGCTGCGACTGCGCGCCGCTCGCGGTGCCCAGCGCGGCGCGGAAGGCGCGGAACGCGTCGGGCGGGAGGTGGTCGAGGGCCTCGACCTGCGCCGTCATCAGGTGCAGGCACGCCTCGGCCCGCGCGAGGTGCTCGTGGCGGGCGCCCGGCGGGGTCGACGCGGTCGGCGCCGTCGCGGCGTCGAGGTCGAGCAGCACCTGCTGCAGCCACAGCTCCGACGCCTGGTGCACGATGATGAAGAAGTGCTCCGCAGCACGCGTGCGGGGGTCGACGTCGGCCGCCAGCGGGTGCTGCAGCGACAGCAGGTGGTCGAGGTGCAGGTAGGTCGCGTAGGTCGGGGGCTCACCCGGCCAGTCGGCCTCCGAGGGGCTCAGGCTCATGCGGCACTCCGGTTCGGTGGGGCGCGCGCCGGTGGCGCAGTGCCCTTCGACACTGACACAGAGAGTTGCAGACGGCAAGAGTCAACGCATGCCTATCGTTGTTCCGGACAGGGAGGCCGCACGGTGACGGGGACGGACGACGCGGCGGCGCGGGCGGCGCTGCCCGGTCGCGGGTCGGTGCGGTCGGTGGCCACGCCGGGCGGTCCCGCCCGGGTGCGGCTGCAGCGACCCGGTGCCGGGCAGCCGCAGCACGGCCTGCTGGCGCTCGGCCACGGCGCCGGCGCCGGGCTCGACCAGCCCGACCTGATCGCCGCCCGCAAGTCGGAGGCCAAGCGGTCTTAGGAAGACAAAGTCTCGTGTCAACTCCT
>NZ_BAAHBM010000129.1:0-6727 GCF_054776675.1 Angustibacter aerolatus | reverse complement strand
GGTGACCTCGACCCGGGCGGCGGCTCGCGCGGCTCGGACGGCTCGGACGGCTCGCGCGGCTCGCGCGGCTCGGACGGCTCGGACGACTCTGACGACCGCTCGCAGGACGCGGCCGCCACCCGGCGCGGTCCGGCTGCCGGTCGCGGCGGGGCGACCGCGCTGGCCGACTCGCGGTGCGTGGCGCTGCTGCTGATGCTCGTGACGGTCGGCTCGCTGGCGGCCTCGCCGGTCACGAACCTCGTGTCGCGGCGCATCGAGGCCAGCGCCGACCGGTTCTCGCTCGAGCTCACCCGCGACCCCGCCGACTTCGCCGCCATGCAGCGGCGGCTCGCCGTGTCGAACGTCAGCGACCTGCGACCGCGCTGGTACCGCACCGCGCTGTACCAGAGCCACCCCGACCCGGCCTGGCGCATCGCGATGGCACGGGCGTGGGCCGAGCAGCACGACCTGCCCGGCCCGCAGCCGGTCGGCCGTCCGCTGCCGCGCTGAGCCCGCGTCGCACCGGCCCGAGCACGCCGGCGTCCCCGTGCCTGCAGCGGTGGTGCCAGCGGTCGTGGCAGCTGCCACCTCGCCGGCCACCGCGGGCGCTCGGCCTAGGGTGGCGCGCGTGACGGACCCCGTGGACCTGGCCCGCGAGCCGGTGGGAGCGAGGTCGGGTCGCACCCTGGTGGTGACGAACGACTTCCCGCCGCGCACCGGGGGCATCGAGTCGTTCGTGCTGGCGATGGCGCAGCGGATGCCGGCCGACCAGGTGGTGGTGCACACCGCGCGGCAGGACGGCGACCGGGCGCACGACGCCGCGCTGCCGTTCGAGGTGGTGCGCGACCGCTCGCGGCTGATGGTGCCGACGCCGGCGATCGCGCGGCGCAGCGCCGAGGTGGCGCGGGCGCACGGCTGCGACCGGGTGTGGTTCGGGGCGGCGGCGCCGCTGGGGCTGATGGCGCCGACGCTGCGGGCGGCGGGCGTCGAGCGGGCCGTGGCCACGACGCACGGGCACGAGATCTGGTGGTCGAGCCTGCCGGGCAGCCGCCGGGCGCTGCGGGCCATCGGCGAGCGCACCGACGTGCTCACGTACCTCGGCGAGTACTGCCGCTCGCGCATCGCCCGCCCGCTCACCCCGGCCGCCCGCGCGCGCATGGTGCAGCTGACGCCGGGTGTCGACGACGCGAGCTTCCGGCCGGGCGCGGGCGGCGAGCAGGTGCGCGCCGAGCACGGGCTGGGCGACCGGCCCGTGGTGGTCTGCGTGTCGCGCATGGTGGCGCGCAAGGGGCAGGACGTGCTGGTGCAGGCACTGCCCGAGATCCGGCGGCGGGTGCCGGGCGCGGCGCTGCTGCTGGTGGGCGACGGCCCGCACCGAGCCGCGGTCGAGCGGCTCGTCGACCGGCTCGGGCTGCGCGACGACGTCGTGCTGGCCGGCCGGGTGCCGTGGCAGCGCACCCCGGCCTTCTACGACGCCGGCGACGTGTTCTGCATGCCGACGCGCACCCGGCTCGGCGGCCTCGAGCCCGAGGCGCTGGGCATCTGCTACCTCGAGGCGGCGGCGACCGGCCTGCCCGTGGTCGCCGGCGACTCGGGTGGCGCACCCGACGCGGTGCTCGACGGCGAGAACGGGTATGTCGTCGACGGGCGCTCGGTGGCGCAGGTGGCCGACCGCGTCGCCGGGCTGCTGGCCGACCGCGAGCTCGCCGAGCGGTTCGGACGCCGGGGCCGGGCCTGGGTGGCGGAGCGGTGGCGGTGGGACGACCTCGCCGTCCGGCTGCAGCGCCTGCTCGCCGGTCAGTCGGTGGGCTGACGCGTCAGCTCGAGGACGACACGCCGACCGGCTCGTCGGCAGCCGCCACCTCGGGCTCCGACCACGCCTCCGGACCGCCGGCGGCCACGGCCAGCGCGACCAGCGCCAGGCACAGCCAGTACTGGTTGTAGAACGCCTGCTTGTTCACCAGGTTCGCGACGAGCAGCACCAGCGCCATCCACCCGAGCAGCTCGCCGAGGCCAGGCCGGCGGCGGTGCACCGCGAGGCAGGCCCCACCGAGCGCGCCGAGCACCGCGAGCCCGGTCAGCCAGAACGGCGGCGTCCAGCCGAGGTCGGTGAGCGCGGCGAGGTAGAGCGTGTTCGCGAAGCGGATCGGGTGGAAGCCGACGAGCAGCGTCACGGTGTCGTGCCACATGTCGGCCGGCGAGGCGAGGAACCAGGGCGCCACGAGCACGCCGGCGAGCCCGCCGGTGGCCAGCACGCGCCGCCAGCCGAAGGCCGGCCACACCGCGAGCAGCGGCGCGAGCAGGACCAGGTGCTGCTTGCTGGCGACGCCGAGCGCCAGCGGCACGACCGCCCACCAGGCGTGCCCGCGGCGCACCAGCAGCGCCCACCCGGCCAGGCAGGCCAGCAGCAGCGGCTCGGTCCAGGCCTGCTCGGCCTGCGTCACCGAGCCGGGAGCCAGCGCCACGAGCAGGGCCGCCGCGACACCACCACCGACGACCCCCGACCGTCCGGCAGCCGCACGGCCGGACGCCGGGCGGCCACGGTCGAGCGCGACGGTGCAGGCCAGCGCCACCAGCAGCCAGACCAGCAGCGCCCAGCGGACGTCGCCGGCCAGCCACCGCCCGGGCGCCAGCAGCACCGCCGTCCAGGGCAGGTAGGTGAAGGCGTCCTGGATGCCGGGGGAGCCGGTCCACGTCATCGCGTACGGGTTCTGCCCGTGCAGCATCCCGTCGGCGGCCTGCTGCAGCGTCACCCAGACGTCGATGGCCGGGTGCGGCGAGACCACGGTCGCGGCCGTCGTCCACGCCACGACGCCGACCGCGGCGACACCGAGCGCGACCGGCTCGGCCCGCCGGCCCAGCCCGAGCAGCGCGGCGGCGAGCAGCACGCCGGTGCCGGCGGCGACGTGGGCGAGCAGCCGACGGTCGCCGGGGGAGGCGTGGCTGAAGAACGGCACGACCTCGGTGACGACGGCGCCGGCGAGCAGCGCGGCGGCCAGCAGCGGGCGGGGCAGCGGCGGCGGGGTCCAGCGGCGCACCAGGGCCGTGGTGAGCAGCACCGCGGCCGACGTCAGCACCAGCACGATCGCCAGCCGGAACCGCACGACGCTCCACTGCAGCGCCGTCAGCACCCCGACCCAGGCCACGAGGAAGGCGGCCGCGGCGAGGCGGTCGGGCAGGCGGCGCACCCCTGGAGGCTACCGGCCCGCCGTCGGCGTCTCTGCCGGGCGCGTCAGCGGTAGAGCTCCTCGACCTCGGCCGCGAAGTCCTTCATGACGACGCCGCGCTTGAGCTTCAGGGACGGCGTCACGTAGCCGCCCTGCTCGGTGAAGTCGACCGGCAGGATGCGGAACCGGCGGATCGACTCGGCCTTGCTGACCTGGTCGTTGGCGTCGTCGACGGCGCGCTGCACCTCGCGCTGCACGTCCTCGTCGCCGGCCGCCTCCTCGACGCTCATCTGCGCCTTGCCCTGGTGCTTCAACCAGGCCGGCAGCATCTCGTCGTCGAGGGTGACCAGCGCGGCGACGTACGGCCGGGCGTCGCCGACGACGATGCACTGCGACACGATGGTGTTGGCGCGGATGCGGTCCTCCAGCACCGCGGGCGCGACGTTCTTGCCGCCCGCGGTCACCAGGATCTCCTTGCGGCGGCCGGTGATCCGCAGGAAGCCGTCGGCGTCGAGCTCGCCGAGGTCGCCGGTGCGGAACCACCCGTCGTCGAGCACCTCGGCGCTCGCCTCGGGGTTGTTCCAGTAGCCGGCCATCACGTTGTGCCCGCGCACCAGCACCTCGCCGGTGTCGTCGACGCGGATCGACACGCCGGGCAGCGGCGGCCCGACGGTGCCGATGCGCAGGCTGTCGGGCGTGTTCACGGTCGCCGGCGCGGTGGTCTCGGTCAGCCCGTACCCCTCCAGCACCGTGATGCCGGCCCCGTGGAAGAAGTGCCCGAGGCGCTCGCCGAGCGGCGCGCCGCCCGACACGCAGTACTCGATGCGGCCGCCCATCGCCTCGCGGATCCGCGCGTACACGAGCTTGTCGAACGCCGCGTGCTTGGCCTTCAGGACGACGCCGGCCCCGCCGTCCTGCTGCGCGCGGCTCCACTGCTCGGCGACCTGCGCGGCGTACCGGAACGCCTTGCCCCTGCCCTCGCCGTCGGAGCGCGCCTCGGAGGCGTTGTAGATCTTCTCGAACACCCGCGGCACGGCGAGGATGAACGTGGGGCGGAACTCCGCCAGGTCGGGCATCAGCTGCTTGACGTCGGCGGTGTGCCCGAGCCGCGCGCCCGCGGTGAACGCCAGCACCTGCACCAGCCGCGCGAACACGTGCGCGAGCGGCAGGAAGAGCAGGGTCGACGCGTGGTCGGTCGACACGACCGTCCCCAGCCGCGCCACCGCGTTCTCGCTCAGCGCCAGGAAGTTGCGGTGGGTCAGCTCGCAGCCCTTGGGCCGGCCGGTGGTGCCCGAGGTGTAGATGAGGGTGGCCAGGTCGTCGGGGCGGGCGTGCGCCCGGCGCTCGGCGAGGACGTCGTCGCCGACCCCCGCACCGGCGGCGACCAGGTCGTCGAGGCCGCCGGCGTCGAGCTGCCACACGTCGCGGACGTCGGGCACCCGGCTGCGCACCGAGCCGACCACGCGGGCGTGCGCGGGCGTCTCGACGACCACGGCCACCGCCCCGGAGTCGGCGAGGATCCACGCCACCTGCTCGGCGGACGACGTCTCGTAGACCGGCACGGTCACCGCGCCCGCCGTCCAGATGGCGAAGTCGACCAGCGTCCACTCGTAGCGGGTGCGGCTCATCAGGGCGACGCGGTCGCCGGGCTCGACGCCGGCGGCGATCAGCCCGCGGGCCACCGCGTCGACCTCGCGGCGAAAGGCCCTCGCGGTGACGTCGGCCCAGCGGCCCTGCACCCGCCGGCTGAAGACGACCCGCTCGCCGAAGCGCTCGGCGTTGCGCACGACGAGGTCGCCGAGGTTGCCGCTCGTCGGCTCGGCCACGAGGGCTGGGACGGTGGACTCGGCCACGGGTGCCTCCTTGCGCGAGGACGTCGGTCGTCGTCGGGACGTCGCCGCCGACCCTATCCAGACCGTGCCCCGCCCGACCCGGACCTCGCCCATTCTGGCCCGTCCGGCGGTCGTGCGGTGGTGCCCTGTGGACGGACGACGCGGCCGCGGGGTGCCCGCCGCGACGACGGCCGGGGGCTCAAGCCGGCTGGCTGGCACGCCGATGCTGCAGGGCGTGGAGCCCGAGACCCTGCCGGCGACGCCCCCGACCACCGCGACGAACGATCGGCCGGCGCTGCCCGAGCGCTGCCCCGGCTGCGGCCTGACGCTGCGCGGCGCCATCACCTGGTGCCCCACCTGCTTCACCGACCTGACGCCCGCGCCACCGCAGGCCGCTGCGCCGCAGCCCGTCGCCGCAGAGCCCTCGGACGGTGCGGACGACCACCCGCCCGCGACGGACGCCGACGCCGACGCGGCCCTCGAGGCGGCAGCCGACCGCATGCTCGCCGCGCTCGCCGCGAGCGAGCGCAGCACCGGGGGGCTGTGGTCGCGCGTGCCCGGCACCCGCGGGGCCAGGGCGGCGGTCGGGGCGGCCGGCTTCGTGGCGGTCTGCGGCATCGCGCTGGTCGCCATGCTGCTGCTCGGCCACCTCGTCTGAGCCGCACCCTGCACGCCCGCCGCACCGGGGTAGCCTCTGCGTGACGACCCGGGCCCGACGTCCGGCAGGACCCGGCGGAGGGGACCCGATGGCTGACCGCACCGAGTCGAGCACCGTGGTGGAGGCACCCCCCGCCGACGTGCTCGCGGTGATCGCCGACTTCGAGGCGTACCCCGAGTGGACCGGCGCGGTGAAGTCGACCGAGGTGCTGTCGTCCGGCGCGAAGGGCCGCGCCCAGCAGGTGCGGTTCGTGCTCGACGCGGGCGCCATCAAGGACACCTACAGCCTCGACTACGCCTGGGCGGTGCGCGCCGACGGCACCGGCACCGTGAGCTGGACGCTCGACGAGCCGGCCACGGTGCTCAAGGCGCTCGACGGCAGCTACGAGCTGACCGGGCCCGAGCAGGGCCCCACCACGGTGACGTACCGGCTGGCCGTCGACGTCCGCATCCCGATGCTCGGCATGCTGAAGCGCAAGGCCGAGAAGAACATCATCGACACCGCCCTGAAAGAGCTCAAGAAGCGCGTCGAGGGCTAGGCGGTGCGCGTGCTGGTGCTCACCGGCGGGGGCGGCACCGGCCGGACGACGGTGGCCGCCGCGACCGCGGTGCAGGCGGCGCACCACGGGGTGCGCACCCTGCTGCTGGGCCTCGACCCCGACGGCGGTCTCGACGACGTGCTCGACGTGCCGCTGCCCGCCGGCCGGCCGCTGCAGGTCGCGCCGCGCCTGGACGCCGTGCAGGTCGACGGCGCGGTCCCGAGCACCTCGAGCGGCGAGGCGCCCACCTCGGACGACGACGGGCTGGCGGCCGTGGCGCGCGGGGTGCACGAGGAGGTGACGGCGCTCGCGGGCCCGGCGCTCGAGCAGCTGCTGGCGCTGGGTGCCCTGGCCCGCCGCTCGGGGCACGACCTCCTCGTCGTCGACGCCGGCCCCACCGCCCACACCGTCCGGCTGCTCGGTCTGGCCGAGGCGGTCACCCGGGTCGTCGACGCACGGCTGCCCGCCGAGCTCGGGCTGCTCGACCCGACGCCGCCGGGGCGCGCCGGCCCCGATGCCGACGCGGCCGGCCCGCGACCGCACGTCGCCGTGG
>NZ_BAAHBM010000128.1:0-6939 GCF_054776675.1 Angustibacter aerolatus | reverse complement strand
CGAGCGGCTGGCCCGCGGCCTCGCCGACCCGCCGCTGCTGGTCGTCGCCCTCGGCGCGCGCACCCTGCACGAGTGCGGACGCCCCGGCCTCGCCGCCGCCCGCGACGCCCTCGGCGCCGAGCTGGTGACGCTGGGCACCCGCCACGCCCTCTCGACGTCCGAGGTGCTCGGCCACCTGGTGCGCATGCAGGCCCGCTCGGCCCTCGGCGACCTCGACGGCGCGGCCGGTCACGCCGACGCCGTCGACGTCCTCGCCGCCCGGCACGAGCGGCCGCTCGCCGGGGTGTTCACCGCCGGCTTCCGCGCCCTGCGCCTCGCCGTCACCGGAGCGGCCGACCCGCTCGTCGACGCGGCCTGCACCGACCTCGCCCGCCGGCTCGACGGCTCGGGCATGCCCGGCGTCGCCGACGGGCTCGTGCCCCTGGCCCGGCTCTGCCTGCGCGTGTCCCGGTCGGCGCAGGGTGCCCCCGTGACGTCCCGAGCGGCGCAGGGTGCCCCCGTGCCGAACCCGGTGGCGCAGGGTGCCCCCGTGCCGGCGGTGTTCGGCCCGTACGCGCCGTGGGCCGAGCCGTTGCTGCTGCTGGACGCCGGACGGCGCGACGACGCCCGGCGCGCGCTGCTCGCGACGCCGGAGCCGGGGCCGAGCCTGGTGCTGGAGGCCCTGTGGTGCCTGACGGCGCACGCCGCCGTCCGGCTCGGCGAGCGCGAGACCGCCGAGCGGGCCGCCGCGGCGCTGGCACCCGCCGCGGGTCAGCTGGCGGGGGCGGGCAGCGGGATGCTGTCGGCGGGGACGGTCGACGCGCACCTCGCCGAGGTGGCGGCGTCCGGCTAGGTGGTGCGGACGAGTCAGCCGGTACGCCGGGTTCTGTCCCCGGTCGGGGTCTCCCCCGGCCGGGTGGCGGCCATCCATCTCGACGTGCCGTTGCCGACACGTTCCAGCGGCCTACCCGGGAGCTCGGGCGGGCGACCCTCGAACGCTCCCTGTCTGGCCTTGCTCCAGGTGGGGTTTACCGAGCCACCCCCGTCACCGGGGGTGCTGGTGGTCTCTTACACCACCGTTTCACCCTTACCGAGCCGCAAGCGTCTCGGCGGTCTCTTCTCTGTGGCACTGTCCCGCGGGTCACCCCGGGTGGGTGTTACCCACCACCCTGCCCTGCGGAGCCCGGACGTTCCTCGGCACCGGGGCAGGACCCCGGTGACGCGACCGCCTGGCTGACTCGTCCGCGCCGCCGAGCATAGCGCCCGGCGGTCAGGCCGCGGGCCGCCGCGGGCAGGTGAGCCGGCGCAGGCCGTTCGTGACGACGACGTCGTGATCGCGCATGGGGGCTCCGCAGACCGGGCACGCGTAGCCCCCGTCGGCCGGCGCGGTGGGCGGCTCGTGCCACGACCCCAGCTGCGCCGGCCCCATGAAGCGGAACAGGAACCGGTAGACGCGGCGCCCCAGCCACGGGCGCTCCGCCTCGGGCGGGTCGGACGGCGGACGTCGGGTCGGCATGCCACAATCGTATCGTGCACAACTCAGTTGCGCGTCATCGAGATGACGAGGCCGCGCCCGACCTGCTGGCGCTCGAGCGACAGGTCTGCTTCGCGCTGGCGGTCGCCTCGCGCACCGTGCTCACGCTCTACCGGCCGCTGCTCGAGCCGATGGGTCTCACCCACCCGCAGTACCTCGTGATGCTCGCGCTGTGGGGCCGCGACGAGCAGTCGGTCAGCGACCTCGGCGCCCAGCTGCACCTCGACTCGGGCACGCTGTCGCCGCTGCTGAAGCGGCTCGAGATCCTCGGCCACGTCGAGCGGCGCCGCGCCACCGAGGACGAGCGCCGCCTCGTCGTGCGCCTCACCCCCACCGGGCGCCGGCTTCGGCAGCAGGCCGAGCGCATCCCCCCGGCCGTCGTCGCGCGGCTCGGCGTCCCGCTGGCCGACCTCGAACAGCTGCACGAAGCACTCGGCCAGGTCATCGCAGCGGCCACCCGCCCACCGGACGTCGAACCGTCTGAGGCGCACCAGGTCTGAGAGCCACGCGGGGCGATGCCGCACCCGCCCGATCTCGGCGCGGGGGCACTTCGCGCCGGCACGGGGGCACTCTGCGCCATTCGGTTCGGCACGCGGGCACCCGCCGACAGGGACGGCACGGGGGCACCCTGCGCCACTCCGATCGGCACGGGGGCACCCTGTGCCACTCCGATCGGCACGGGGGCACCCTGCGCCACTCCGATCGGCACGGGGGCACCCTGCGCCACTCCGATCGGCACGGGGGCACCATGCGCCACTCCGATCGGCACGGGGGCACCCCGCGCCACTCCGATCGGCACGGGGGCACCCTGCGCCACTCCGATCGGCACGGGGGCACCCTGCGCCACAGGGTGGCGAGCGTCAGGCAGGCGGGGCGGGCACGAGGTGGACGGTGCGGGCCTCGACGTCGACGTCCGTCAGGCGCACGCGCAACCGGCTGCCGAGCTCGACGTCGCCGTCGACCTTGGCCACGACGGCGGGGTCGAGCAGCTGGACGACGCCGCCGTGGTCGCGGCGGTCGACCACGACGGCGTCGAAGGTCTCCCCGACGCGGCCGCTGAGCACCGCGGCCTCGACGGCGTCGGTGCAGGCGCGGCCGACGGTGCTGGCCACCCGGTCCGACGAGGCCATGGTCGCGGGCAGGTCGGGCAGCGCCTCGCGGGTCCAGGCGGGCACCTCGGCGCCGCGGCTGACCGCCTCGCTGACGACGAGGCCGAAGCGGTCGACGAGCCGGCGCAGCGGCGCGGTGACGTGCGCGTAGGGCGCACCGACCGCGGCGTGCGAGGCCTCGGCGGGCGGCTCGCCGTCGAAGGCGGTGTAGCCCGCGCCGCGGAACAGCGCGGTCGCCGAGTGCGTGAGGGCGACGTGCCGCGGGTCGTCGCGGTCGAGCGAGCGCAGCAGCCCGCCGTACGTCTGACCCTGCGGCCACTCGGCGCCCAGGGCGAGCGCCTGCCGGCGGAACCGGTCGATCGCCTCCTCGGTGGGGGCGGGCAGCGTGCGCAGCACCCCGACGCCGGCCTGCAGCATGAGCTGCGCGGCGGCCATGCCGGTGGCGAGCGACAGCTGCGCGTTCCAGTCGGCCACCGCCGAGGCCGGGCGCACCTGCAGCGAGTACCCACCGGGCGCGGCGACGACCTCCTGCTCGGGCAGCTGCAGGCTCACGCCGCCGCGCGCGGCCTCGAGCGCGAGCCGTCGGGTGCCGACCTCGCGCAGCATGACGAAGCGCTCGTCGCCGGACCCGGCGTCGACGGCGCGCTGCACGCTCTCGTCGTCGAGGCGGTCGACGCTGCGCACCAGGGCGCGGCGCAGCTCGACGGCGGTGACCTCGCCGCTGCCGTCGAGGTCGAGCTGCCACACGTACGCCGGGCGCACCTGACCGGGCAGCAGGCTGGCGGCGCCCTCGCTGAGCACCGGCGGGTGCAGCGGCACGCGGACGTCGGGGCAGTAGACGGTCTGGCCGCGGCGGCGGGCCTCGGCGTCGACCGGGCCGCCGGCGGGCACGACGACGGGGACGTCGGCGATCGCGTACCGCAGGCGGTGCCCGTCGCCGCGCCGCTCGAGGTGGATCGCCTGGTCGAGGTCCATCGAGCCGACCGGGTCGATCGTGAAGAACGGCAGCGCGGTGAGGTCGGGCAGGTCGGTGGGCGGACCACCCTCGGCGGCGCGCTCGGCCGCCGCGAGGACCTCCGGCGGGAAGGCGTCCGGCAGACCCGCCTCCGCCCGGATGCGCGCGAACGCCCGCCCGAGCAGCGCAGCGTCGGCGCCCTCGGCGGAGATCAACCGGACCCGGTGCTGCGCCACGTCGCGAAGGCTAGAGGACCCGGGCGGTGGTCACCTCCGGGAGCCCGTGGCCGCACCCCTACGATCGCCCGGTGCTCGTGCTGCTGCCACCGTCCGAGGGCAAGGCCCCGGCGGGCGGACGGCGCCGGCCGGTCGACCCGTCGCGCCTGTCGTTCCCCGCGCTGACCGCCGCCCGCGAGCGGCTGCTCGACGTCGTGGCCGAGACGAGCAGCCGGCCAGACGCGCTCCAGCTGCTCGACGTCGGGCCCTCGCTCGCCGCCGAGGTCGAGCGCAACACCCGGCTGCGCACCCTTGCCGCGCTGCCCGCGGCCCAGCTCTACACCGGCGTGCTCTACGAGGCGCTGGGGCTGGAGTCGCTGCCCCCGGCGGCGCGGCGCACCGCGAACCGCAGCCTGGTCGTCGTCTCGGCGCTGTGGGGTGCGCTGCGCCCGACCGACGCCGTCCCGCCGTACCGCGTGTCGATGGGCACCTCCCTGCCGGGCATCGGGCCGCTCGCGGCGTACTGGCGACCGCTGCTCGACGCGCCGCTGACCGAGGCCGCGGGCGACGGGCTGGTCGTCGACTGCCGGTCGTCGACGTACCAGGCGGCGTGGACGCCGGGCCCCGACCTGGCCGCGCGCACCGTCGCGGTGCGGGTGCTGCGCGAGGCCGACGGACGGCGCAGCGTGGTGTCGCACATGGCCAAGCACACCCGCGGCGAGGTGGTGCGTCACCTGCTGCTGCGCGGCGGCCGCGCCCCGCGCACCCCCGCGCAGCTGGCGGCCGCGGTCGGCGAGGCGTTCGAGGTCGAGCCGGGCGAGCGGCGGCTCGACGTGGTGGTGCGCACGTGACGCTGCTGACCGACGTGCTCGCGCGGACCGCCCCTGTGCTGGTGTTCCTCGTGGCGATCACGGTGGTCGCCGAGCTCAGCGACCGCGCCGGGGTGTTCGCCGCGGCGTCGCGGCTCGCCGCCCGGCTCGGCCGCGGCCGCGTGCTGTCGCTGTGGCTGCTGCTGGTGCTGCTCGCCGTCGCCTCGACGGTGGTGCTGTCGCTCGACACCACGGCCGTGCTGCTGACCCCGGTGGTGCTCGCCGTCGCCCGGCAGCTCGGTCTGCGCACCCGCCTGCTCGCGATGACGACGGTGTGGCTGGCGAACACGGCGTCGCTGCTGCTGCCGGTCTCGAACCTCACGAACCTGCTCTCGCTGCACCGCATGCAGGCGCTCGGCGTGGGGCTCGGCGGGTACGTGCGGCTGACCTGGGCGCCCGCCCTGGCCGCGGTGCTGGTGACCGTCGTGGTGCTCGCCGCGCTGCACCCCGGCGAGCTGCGCGGGCGCTACGAGCAGCCACCCGCCGAGCCGGTCGCCGACGTGGTGCTGCTGCGGGTGTGCGCCGTCGTCTGCCTGCTGCTCGGCCCGGCCTTCGTCACCGGCGTCACGCCGGCGATCCCGGCGTCCGTCGCGGCGGTGGTGCTGCTGGTGCTGTTCGCCGTGCGCGACCGGGCGGCGCTGCGCTGGGCGCTGCTCCCCCTGCGGGTCGTCGTGCTCGTCGTCGTGCTGTTCGTGGCGGTGCAGTGGCTCACCGAGCACGGGCTGGAGGGGCGGCTCGCCGCGCTGGCCGGCGACGGCGAGGGCTTCGGCGCCTACCTGCGGCTCAGCGGGGTCGGCGCGCTGGCGGCCAACGGCGTCGACAACCTGCCCGCGTACCTCGCGCTCGAACCGGTCGCCGACGGCTCGGCCGCCCGCCTGGTGGCGCTGCTCATCGGGGTGAACACCGGCCCGCTCGTCACGATGTGGGCCTCGCTGGCGACCCTGCTGTGGCGCGAGCGCTGCCGGTCCGCCGACGTGCGGGTGCCGTGGTGGTCGTTCGGGTGGCGCGGCCTGGTGCTGGTACCGCTGCTGCTCGTGGCCTGCTGCGGTGCGCTGACGCTCACCGCGTGACGGCTACGGCCGGCGTCCGCGCACGGCCTGACGCAGCGCCGCGACCGCCTCGTCGGAGCTGACCGCCGCCGCTCGGTTGGCCGCGACCACCGCGTCGTAGACCTCCTGCCGGTGGATCGCCACGTGCCGCGGTGCGTCGACGCCCAGGCGCACCACGTCGCCCTTGACGTCGAGCACCCGGATCGTCACGTCCTCGCCGATGACCAGGCTCTCGCCGATCCGACGGGTGAGTACCAGCATCCGGCCAGCATAGGGCGTGGCCCGGCGCCTGCAGGGGCAAGCACCGCACCTCCCGCGCGCCACGCGACCCGGCCCCGGACAGCGCGGGGGCACTCCGCGCCGACAGGAACGGCACGGGGGCACTCCACGCCGACAGGAACAGCGCGGGGGCACTCCACGCCGACAGGAACAGCGCGGGGGCACTCCACGCCGACAGGAACGGCGCAGGGTGCCCCCGTGCCGAGAGGGGTGCGGGCGGTGCGGGCGGGGGCGGGTCAGCGGTGCAGGCGGTCGAGGCAGGGGGCGGCCCAGGCGCCGACGGTGGCGGGGCGGGCGTCGACCCAGGCGACCTGGGTGCCGAGGCCGAGCAGGCGCAGCGGGGCGGTCGACTCCTCGACGCCGTGGGCGGCGAGGCGGGACACGACGCAGCCGGGAGCCTGCAGGGCGGTGAGCCACTCGGCGGTGACGCCGGCGTCGCGGTGGGCGACGACGCCGGCGAGCAGGGTGCGGACGCCGGGCAGGGCGGCGAAGGTGGCGACCAGGCGGCCGGCGGACCGGGCGGCCGCGCGGGTGGCGGCGGCGGGCACGAGCACGACGGCGGCGCCGTGGTCCAGCAGGACGCCGCGCACCGCGACGAGCAGCGCGTCGGCATCGACGTCGTCGAGGTCGTCGACGGTCAGCACGCAGCGCGGGTGGGCGCCGGTGAGCGCGAGCAGCTGGTCGGCGATCTTGCGGCCCTCGGTCACGTCGCCGACGACGACCGTGGTGCCCTCGAGGCGGGTGGGGGCCTCGGCGGCGACGCGGTGCAGCACGCTCAGCAGCACGCCGGCCGCGTCGGCGCTGCTGTGCCGGGGCAGCCAGGCGGCGGGCAGCCCGAGGGCGGTCAGCTCGGCGCGGACGTCGTCGGCGGCGGGCGTCGACACCGCCTCGGCGGGCGCTGCACCGAACGCGGGCCAAGTCGGAGGCCAAGCGGTCTTAGGAAGACAAAG
>NZ_BAAHBM010000127.1:0-7004 GCF_054776675.1 Angustibacter aerolatus | reverse complement strand
GCCGATCGGCGCTCGAGGCGCGCGCGGCGACGGGCCAGCTCACGACGGCGCATCGCCGCGCGGCGCAGGTGCGCCACCTGGCCGACGAGTCCGACGGTGAGCACGGCCGCGAGCCACCACGGCAGCGCGCCGACGGCGACGACCACCCAGGCGACCGGGGTCAGCACGAGCAGGCCGAGCAGCACCAGCGCTGCGGCGCGCTTCGTCGCCGCACCGTGCACGGGAGGGGCTGCGAGTGCCGGACGGGCCGGGCGCACCGGCCGGGGCGCGGTGGCGCGGGCGGGCTCGGCGCGACCGGTCACCTTCACCGGCTGCGGTTCGGGGCGCGCGACGGGGGCGGTGCTCGTCGCCGTCACCACCGGGGTCTGCACGCGGGCCGGCGCGACGACGTACGACCGGGGGCGGGCGCGGTCGAGCGGCACCACCGGCACCGGCGTCCGGCGCTCGAGCACGCGCATGGCGTCGCTGAAGCGGTCGATCGAGCGGGCCGTGCCGAGCTGGTCGCGCCGACGGACCCAGTGCCCGAGCAGGTAGGCGGCCCAGATCGCCACGATGGCGACGAAGATGAGGCTGCTGGGGTCCACGGTCACTGACCGTATGGGGCGCCGCACGAGCCGACCCGCAGGTCACCCGGTGTGTCGCGGACGAGGCTGCTGTGACTCGTGTGATCTGCGGCGCGAGGCATCCGCCGTCCAGGCGGCTCTGCGCGTGCGAGAACCGGTCTGGACGGCGAGAACCGGCCTGGGCGGCGGACCGGTGTCGGGGGGCCTCCGCGCGTCAGCCCGCTGCAGAGGCCCCGCGCAGCGGGTTGACGTGCGGAAAGCGGGCTGACGCGCGGAAAGGGGTCAGCGGAGGTGGCGGGTGGCGACGGCGAGGAGGCCGCCGGGGCCGAGCTCCTCGGCGGTCAGGGCGAAGGTGCGGTGGTCGCGCCAGGCGCCGTCGATGTGCAGGTACCGCTCGCGCAGGCCCTCGTCGCGGAAGCCGAGCTTCTCGACCACCCGCAGGCTCGGGGCGTTCTCGGGGCGGATGTTGATCTCGACGCGGTGCAGGCCCACGACCCGCAGGCAGTGGTCGGTGGCGAGGGCGACGGCGAGCGGGGTGATGCCGCGGCCGGCGAACTCGTGGCCGATCCAGTAGCCGATGTGCCCCGAGCGCAGCGACCCCCAGCCGATGCCCGCCACGGTGAGCTGGCCGACCATCCGCCCGCGCTGCGTCACGGTGAACGGCAGCGCCCGGCCGGCGCGGGCCTCGCGCTGCATGGCCCGCACGAGCTGGGGGAACCGCAGCACGGGGGCGTGGGCGTCCGGCGGGGTGGCCTCCCACGGCGCGAGCCACTCGTGGCTCTCGGCGCGCAGCTGTCGCCACGAGCGGGCGTCGCGCCGGCGCAGCGGCTGCAGCGCGACGTCGCCGTGCCGCAGCGTCACCGGCCAGCTCTCACCCACCGGTGGGTCCGTGGTCGCCGCCGTGGTCGCCACCGTGCAGCTGGCTGACGGCGTGCCCGAGCACCGGCCCGAGCACCTCGAGCGCGTCGCGGCACCCGCCCACCGAGCCGGGCAGGTTCACCACGAGGGTGCGGGCGCCCGCCACGCCGGCCAGCCCGCGCGACAGCACCGCGGTGGGCACGCCGCGCCGCACGCCGTCGGCTCGCAGTGCCTCGGCGACGCCGGGCAGCTCGCGGGTGAGCAGCGGCCGGGTGACCTCGGGGGTGCGGTCGGCGGGGCCGATCCCGGTGCCGCCGGTCGTGAGCACGACGTCGACGCCGTCGGCCACCGCGGCGGTGATCGCGTCGGCCACCGGGTCGCCGTCCGGCACGACGACGGCGTCGCCGACGTCGAACCCCAGCTGCCGCAGCCCCTCCACGAGCACCGGGCCGGCGCGGTCGGCGTACGTGCCGGCGGCCGCGCGGTCGGAGGCGGTGACGACGGTGGCCCTCACGGCGCCGTCCAGTCGCCGGAGCGCCCGCCGCTCTTGGCGGTGACGCGGACGTCGGTGATGCGGGCGGTGCGGTCGACCGCCTTGATCATGTCGACCAGGGCGAGCGCCGCGACGCTGACGCAGGTGAGCGCCTCCATCTCGACGCCGGTGCGGTCGGCGGTGCGCACGGTGGCCTCGACGTCGACCCCGTCGTCCGCCACCACGAGCTCGACGACGACGCCGTGCACGGCCACCGGGTGGGCCAGCGGCACGAGGTCGGGGGTGCGCTTCGCAGCCTGCAGCCCGGCGATGCGCGCGACGGCGAGCGCGTCGCCCTTCGGCACCTCGCCCGATCGCAGCGCGGCCACCGCGACCGACGACAGCAGCACCCGGCCGCGGGCGGTGGCCGACCGCACCGTGACGTCCTTGGCGGACACGTCGACCATCCGCGCCTGCCCGCGGGCGTCGACGTGGGTCAGGCCCGGCTGCACCTGCTCGCTCACCGGCGTCCCACCACCAGGCAGCGCAGCTCGTCGCCGGGCTCGACCCGCGTGACGTCCTCGGGCACCACGACGAGCGCGCCGGCCCGGGCCAGCCCGCCCAGCACGTGCGAGCCCTGTCCGGTGCCGACCAGCCGGACGACGCGGTGGCCGTCGGCGTCGGTGCCGAGCTCACCGCGGGCCAGCTGCAGCCTGCCGGCCGGGGAGCTGAAGGCGTCGAGCGCGCGGGCCTTCTCGGAGCGGCGGAACAGCCCGGTGTGCCCGGCCAGCTTGCGGATCGCGGGCCGCACGAACACCTCGAACGACACGAACGAGCTCACCGGGTTGCCGGGCAGCGTGAAGATCGGCGTCTCGTCGGGGCCGACGGTGCCGAAGCCCTGCGGCTTGCCGGGCTGCATCGCGACCTGCCCGAACCACACGGTGCCGAGCTCGCGCAGCACCTCCTTGACCGTGTCGTAGGCGCCGGCGCTGACCCCGCCGGTGGTCACGACGAGGTCGGCCCGCACGAGCTGGTCGTGCAGCACCCGCAGGAACGTCGAGGCGTCGTCGGCCACCACCCCGACGCGGTACGGCCGCGCGCCCGCGTCGATGCAGGCCGCGGTGAGCATGACGCCGTTGCTGTCGACGACCTGGCCGAAGCCGGGCACGGTGCCGGGGTCGACCAGCTCGCTGCCGGTCGACAGCACCACCACGCGCGGCGGCGGGTGCACCACGAGCCGGGCCCGGCCGACCGCGGCGGCGAGCGCCAGCTGCGCCGGCCCGAGCACCGTGCCGCGGGTGAGCACGACCTCGCCGCGGCGGACGTCGATGCCGGCCCGCCGCACGTGCGCGCCGGGTGTGGTCGGCGAGCGCACCTCGACCTCGCGCACCCCGCCGTCCGTCGCCTCGACCGGCACGACGGCCTCGGCGCCCTCGGGCACCGGCGCCCCGGTCATGATGCGCACCGCCTGACCGCGCGGCAGCGTGCTCTGCCGGGTCACGCCGGCCGGCACGTCACCGCCGACCGGCAGCCGCACCGGGGCCTCGGCCGCGCCCGCGACGTCGGCGACGTGCACCGCGTAGCCGTCCATGCCGGAGTTGTCGAAGCCCGGCAGGTCGACCGGGCTGGCGACGTCCTCGGCCAGCACGCAGCCCTGCGCCTCGAGCAGCCCCAGCTCGATCGGCTCGAGCGGGCGCACCCGGTCGAGGCACCGGGCCAGGTGCTCCTCGACGGAGATCACGACCCGACGTGCTCCTTCAGCCACGCGGCGAAGTCGGCGCCGAACTCCTCGTGCTCCTGGCCGAGGCGGACGACGGCCTTCAGGTAGTCGAGCCGGTCGCCGGTGTCGTAGCGGCGGCCGCGGAACACCACGCCCCACACGGTGCCGCCCTGCTCGACGGGGCGCCCGGCCAGCGTCATGAGCGCGTCGGTCAGCTGGATCTCGTTGCCGCGACCGGGCGGGGTGTCGTGCAGCACCGCGAACACCGACGGGTCGAGCACGTATCGGCCGATGATCGCCAGGTTGCTGGGGGCGTCGGCCGGCTCGGGCTTCTCGACCAGCCCGGTCACCTTGACGACGTCGCCCTCGCTGCCGGACTCGTCGATCGCCGCGCAGCCGTACATGTTCGTCTGCTCGGGCGGCACCTCCATGAGCGCCACGACGCTGCCGCCGCGCTCGCGCTGCACGGCGATCATCTGCTGCAGCAGGGTGTCGCGGGCGTCGATGAGGTCGTCGCCCAGCAGCACCGCGAACGGCTCGTCGCCGACGTGCTGCTCGGCGCAGAGCACCGCGTGGCCGAGGCCCCGGGGGTCGCCCTGCCGCACGTAGTGCACGTTGGCGAGGACGGCGGAGTGCCGCACCCGCTCGAGGCGGTGGGTGTCGCCCTTGGCCTCGAGCGCCTGCTCGAGCTCCCACTGCCGGTCGAAGTGGTCCTCGAGGGCGCCCTTGTTGCGCCCGGTCACCATGAGCACGTCGTCGAGGCCGGCCGCGACGGCCTCCTCCACGACGTACTGGATGGCCGGCCGGTCGACGACGGGCAGCATCTCCTTCGGGATCGCCTTCGTGGCGGGCAGGAACCGCGTGCCCAGACCAGCTGCAGGGATCACGGCCTTCGTGAGGTCGCTCATGGCCCGCAGGCTATCGGTCGACCCGCACCTCGCCACCAGGTGCGACCTGCCACTGGTCGCGGCCGGCGCGCTTGGCGGCGTACAACCCCTCGTCGGCGGCGCGCACCAGGTCGCCGCTCGCCGTGCCGTGGATCGGCAGCGACGCGACGCCGACCGACACGGTCACGACCACCACGTCGTCGCCGACGACGAAGGGCTCCTCGCGCACCGTCTCGCAGATCCGCTCGGCCAGGTGCTCGGCGCCCAGCGTGTCGGTCTCCGGCGTGACGACCACGAACTCCTCGCCGCCGTAGCGGGCCACCGTGTCGACCTCGCGCACCACGCTGGCCAGCCGCCGGGCGAGCTCGCGCAGGACGGCGTCGCCGACGGTGTGCCCGTACGTGTCGTTGACGTTCTTGAAGTGATCGAGGTCGAGCAGCAGCACCGACAGCGGCCGGTCGAACCGGGTGGAGCGCTCGACCTCGCGGGCCAGCGTCGTCGTCATGTGCCGCAGGTTGCCGGCGCCGGTGAGCGGGTCGGTGACCGACAGCCGCTGCGCCTCGCGGTGCAGCAGCACGTTGTCGACCGCGATGCCGGCCGGCCCGGCGAGCGACGTCAGCATCTGCTCGTCGTCGGTGCCGAAGTCGGGCCGGCTCGTCTCGCGCTCGACCACGATGACGCCGAGCACACCGTGCCCGCGCCGCAGCGGGGCCGCGAGGGCCGCACCGCCGAGCGCCGTCGTGTCGTCGCCGTGACCGTGCCCCAGCCGCCGGGCCAGCCCGTCGGCGGCCACCTGCCCGGCCAGGCCGCTGCCCAGCGACAACCGCCGAACCTGCGACCGCGGCGCGGCGGACGGCACCGACACGCGGGCCACGATCGACTCGCCCTCGACCAGCCACGCCGTCGCCCGCTGCGCGTCGGTCGCCGACATCGCCGCCTGCAGCACCGTCGACAGCAGGCCGTCGAGGTCGTGAGTGCGCTGCAGCGTGTCGCCCAGCCGGGAGACGTTCTCGCGCAGCAGGTCGCGGCTGCGCTCCAGCTCGCCGATCTTGACCTGCAGCTCGTCGGTCATCACGTTGAACGCCCCGGACAGCCGGGCCAGCTCGTCGCGCCCCTGACTCGGCAGCCGGGTGCTGAGGTCGCCGCGGGCCACCCGCTCCGCCGCCTCGGTCAGCCCCAGCACCGGCCGGGTGAGCGACGACGCCAGCCGCAGCACCAGCCAGGCGCCGAGGGCGAGCACCAGCAGCAGCGGCACCAGCACGAGCAGCAGGGTGGTGCTCGTCGTGCGCACCTGCTGCGCGGCGACCACCGCGCAGGCCAGGCCCGCGGTGGGCGCCGGCGGCTGCGTCGACACCATCCAGCCGTCGACCCGCTCCCTCCCCCCGCCCGCGGCGGCCAGCCCGCGCAGCACCTGCGAGGTGGCGGGGTCGGCCGAGCTGGCGCCGGTGCCGCCGGGGCAGGCCAGCGCGACCTGCGGCGTGCGCTCGCGGCCGGTGGTGCCGGCCAGCCGGTTCAGCACCGTCTGGTTGATCTCGCGGCCGACGACGACGGAGAACCGCGGCCCGGCGTCCGGGGTGACCTCGGTGCGCTCGGCCACCAGCGCCGGCCCGGTCACGTCGCCCCGGGCGGTGCCGGTGCCGGTGCGGAGGCTGCACGAGGTGGCCTCGGCGACGAGCGCGTCGGGCGCGACGTCGGGCACGGCGCCGGCCCGGGCGACGACCTGGCCGCCGCGGACGACGGCGGCGAACGCGTCCGGCTGGCGGCGGGCAGCGGTCTCCGCCGCGGTCTGCAGGTCGGTGCCCGACGACGCGCGCAGCGCCAGGTAGCGGGTGGTCTCGCCGAGCGAGCGGCACTGCTGGGTGAGGCTGCTGGCGACGAAGCGCGACAGCTGCACCATCTGGCCCTGCGTCTCGCGCGCCTGGCGCAGCGGCCCGAGCACGCCGATCGCGACCACGGCGACGACGGCAGGGACCAGCACGATGAGGCCCAGGACGACGGCCACCCGGCTGCGAACCGACCTCAAGGCCCTCTCCTGTCCGCCACGGGCCCGGACCGGTCGCCGGTGCCCGTGGCATCGTGACACGCGCGACACCCGAGCGTCACGGACCGATCGGGCGGAACCAGGGCAGGCCTGTGGAGGAAGTGTGCGCGAGCCGGACGTCGGCAAGGCCGCGCTGCGCGCCACCGCCCGGGCCGCCCGTCGTCGCAGCGCCCCGCTCGCCGACGCGCCCGGCAGCGCGCCGCTCGGTGCGCTGCTGGCCGAGCGGGTGCTCGCGCTGCTGCCGGCGACCGCCACGACGGTCGCGACGTACGCCGCCGTCGGCCGCGAGCCGCCGACCGCCGGCCTCGTGGCCGCCCTGCACGCCCGCGGCCTGCAGGTGCTGCTGCCCGTCGTGCTGCCCGACCTCGACCTCGACTGGGCCCAGGACGACGGCGTCCGCAGGCCCGGCCCCGACGGCCCGCACGTGCCCGAGCCGGGCGGTGCGCGGCTCGGACCGCACGCC
>NZ_BAAHBM010000126.1:0-7156 GCF_054776675.1 Angustibacter aerolatus | reverse complement strand
CGGGTGGCGCCGGTGCGGGGCTGCGCCGGCCGGGCGGGCTGGCGGGCGGGCTGGCGGGACGGCGCCGGCCGCTGGGTGGGGCGTCGGCCCGGTCCCTGGGTCACCCGCTCACCTGCCCGTGGTCTGGCCGGTCGTCCGGCCCGTCGTGTCCTGCTGCTGCTTCGTCTGCTGCTGCTTCGTCTGCTTCGTCGGCGTCTGCTTCGTCGGCTGCTGCTCGGTCGGCTGCTTCTTCTGGCCGGTCGGCGACGCGGTGGGCTTCGCCGTCACGGTAGGTGCGGGCGGGGCCTTGGCCGCGGCTGCCACGCCGAGCACCGTGCCGTCCTGCAGCCGCAGGAACGCCGGCGACCCCGCGGGCACCATCCCGAGCGCCCGGGCCCTGGCGCCCAGGCGCACGGGGTCGGCGGCGGACTCGATCTCCTGGCGCAGCTGCTGCTGGCGGTCGCCCAGCCGGGTCGAGGTGTCCGTGAGGGCGTGGATGGTGAACGACCCGCTGGCCATCGCGGTGTTCAGCAGCAGCAGCGCGACCAGCCCGCCGCCGAGCAGCAGCAGGCACGCCGCGACGAACACCGAGCGCCCGCGGTCGACGACCGGCACGGGCACGACGCGCAGCGAGGTGCGGGGGCCGCGCGCGGACCGCGCCGGGGCCGACGCGGGGGACGCGGCCGTCGCGTGCGCGCCACGGGTGGCCCGAGCGGTCGCCCCCGTCGTCGGGTGCGCGGCGGTGGCGGGCTGCGCGGCCCGGGCGGCGGCCGCCGCGGAAGCGGCTCGACGTGCGCTGCCGGCGCTGCTGGTGGCCAGGCTGTGGCTCATGCGGCACGTCCCGTCGTGGTCCTGGTGCGCTCGGCGGCCCGCAACCGCACCGAGGCGGCGCGCGGGTTGTCCTCGATCTCGTCCGGGCTCGCGACCTCCGCGCCCCGGGTGAGCAGGCGCAGGTACGGCGCGTGCTCGGGCAGCTCGACCGGCAGGCCGGGCGGCGTGGTGCTGCGGGCGCCGGCGGCCAGCACCTGCTTCACCGCGCGGTCCTCGAGCGAGTGGTACGACAGCACCGCGAGCCGGCCGCCCACGGCGAGCGCGTCGACGGCGTCGGGCAGCACGGTCGCCAGCGCGTCGAGCTCGCCGTTCACCTCGATCCGCAGCGCCTGGAAGGTGCGCTTGGCCGGGTTGCCGCCCGCGTGCCGGGTGGCGGCGGGCACGTTGGCGCGGACGACGTCCACCAGCCGGGCGGACGTCGTGAACGGTGCCGTCTCGCGCTCGCGCACCACGGCGGCGGCGATCCTCCGGGCGAACCGCTCCTCGCCGTAGTCGCGCAGCACCCGGGCGAGCTCGTCGGCGGGGTAGGTGTTCAGCACCTCGGCGGCCGTGGTGCCGCTCCCCTGGTCCATCCGCATGTCGAGGGGCGCGTCGACCCGGTAGGCGAAGCCGCGCTGCTCCTCGTCGAGCTGCAGCGACGACACGCCCAGGTCGAGCAGCACCCCCTGCACGCTCGCCAGCCCGAGGTCGGCCAGCACCTGCGCGAGCTCGTCGAACACCGCGTGCACCAGGCGCACCCGCTCGCCGAAGCCGGCCAGCCGCTCACCCGCCAGGGCCAGCGCCTGCTCGTCGCGGTCGATGCCGACCAGCACGGCCTCGGGGCAGCGCCGCAGCAGCGCCTCGGCGTGCCCGCCCATCCCGAGGGTGCCGTCCACGACCACCGAGCCGGCCGTCTCGAGCGCCGGGGCGAGCAGGTCGACGACGCGGTCGCGCAGCACTGGGACGTGCCGGTCGGCGGCGCTCCCGGTGGGCGGCATCGCGGTCCCTCCCTGCTGCGTGCTGCGGACTGCTCGGTCTGCTCTGCTCGGACTGCTCGGACTGCGGTGCGGGGTGCCCGTCCGGTCTGGTCCCCAACCGCTCGCCGCGCGCCTGGCACCGGGGAAGGTGCGCCAGGAGCGGGAGCGGGTGGAGACCGGACCGCACGGACGGGCTAGATGAGGCCGGGGACGACCTCCTCGGCCTGCTCGGCGAAGGACTGCTCGGTCGACTCGAGGTACGACGCCCACGCCGCGGCGTCCCAGATCTCCAGGCGCGACCCGGCACCGATCACGGCCAGCTCGCGGTCGAGGCCGGCGTACTGGCGCAGGTTCGGCGGCACGGTGACCCGGCCCTGCTTGTCGGGCACCTCGTCGCTGGCGCCCGAGAGGAAGACGCGCAGGTAGTCGCGGGCTCCCTTGCTGGTGACCGGGGCGGTGCGCATCTGGTCGGCCAGCCGCTCGAACTCCGACATCGCGAAGACGTAGAGGCAGCGCTCCTGGCCGCGGGTGACGACGAGCCCGTCGGCCAGCTCCGCCCGGAACTTGGCGGGGAGGATCAGCCGGCCCTTGTCGTCGAGGCGTGGCGTGTACGTCCCGAGGAACACGCGCCACCACCCCTCCCCTGCTCGACCCTGCCCGACCCTGCTGCTCCCGCGCGCTCCACCGTACTCCACTTCACTCCCCGGTCAAGCGTTCTCGCCGCAGGCCGTCTCACCGTCGTGCGCGTCTGCGCAGGTCAGGCGCGGTGTCTTCACCGATCGGCCACGGAGCGCGACCACCTCATCACAGGTCGAGCGGGCCTCTGGAAAGGGGGCGAAACGGCATCCACCGGGCACGATCCGTGCGTCGGACGCCGTCGTAGGGGGTGCCGGACCGCCGGGGTGGGGGGAAGTGGAGGAGGTGGGGCGGCGCGGTCGGGATCACCGCGACGGCTCCGTGCGTTGTGCGGCAGGGCGATCGCGGTGCTCCGACCCGGGCCGCGGCGCGAGGTGGGGTGCGCCGTTCGCAGGCAGCGCCCAGGATCGACTGCGAGACTTCCCAGCAGGCACGACGTACCACGCAGCACGACGCACCACGACCGACGACCACGACCTCGCCCGCGAGGCGACGTCAGCTGGAGGGCACGTGAGCACGACCAGCGCAGCAGCGCGGACGCCGGACGACGAGGTCGGCCGTGCCGTCGGTCAGGGCCGCGGCCCCGACCTCGAGGGCGGCCCGGACACCGCGTCGCTGGCCGACCTGCAGGCCACCGCGTTCCGGATCGGGCGCGCGATCGAGACGGTCATCGAGGGCAAGCCGGACGTCGTCCGCACCGCGCTCACGGTGCTGCTGGCCGAGGGGCACCTGCTCATCGAGGACGTGCCGGGCGTCGGCAAGACGATGCTGGCCAAGGCGCTGGCCCGCGCCGTCGACTGCAGCGTGCGGCGCATCCAGTTCACGCCCGACCTGCTGCCCAGCGACGTCACCGGCGTCAGCATCTACAACCAGGACCAGCGCGACTTCGAGTTCAAGCCCGGCGCCGTCTTCGCCAACGTGGTGCTCGGTGACGAGATCAACCGCGCCTCGCCCAAGACGCAGTCGGCCCTGCTGGAGTGCATGGAGGAGCGGCAGGTCACCGTCGACGGCGTCACCTACGGCCTCGAGGCGCCGTTCATCGTGGTCGCCACGCAGAACCCCATCGAGATGGAGGGCACGTACCCGCTGCCCGAGGCGCAGCGCGACCGCTTCATGGCACGGCTGTCGATGGGCTACCCCTCCCCCTCCGCCGAGCTCGACATGCTGAGCAACCACGGCTCGGCCACGCCGCTCGACCAGGTGGAGCCGGTCGCGTCGGCAGCCGACGTGCGCGCGCTGGTGCGCACCGTGCAGGGCCTCTGGGTGAGCGACGCGGTCAAGCAGTACGTCGTCGACCTGGCCACCGCGACGCGCACCAGCCCCGACCTGCGGCTGGGCGCCTCGCCGCGCGCCACCCTGCAGCTGCTGCGGGCCGCGCGCGCGCACGCCGCGCTCGAGGGCCGCGACCACGTGCTGCCGGACGACGTGCAGGCGCTGGCCGTGGCCGTGCTCGCCCACCGGCTGCTGCTCACGCCGGACGCGCTGCTCGCGCGGCGCTCCGCCCAGGACGTCGTCCAGGCCCTGCTGCGCCAGGTCCCCGTGCCGGGCTCGCCGAACGGGTCGCACGGCCCGTCGGCGTCGCGCCGCTAGCGACGCCGTGGCCACCCGGACGACGCGGGTCACCCGCCGGCTCACCGAGCCGCTCGGGCGCCTCACCTCGCGCGGGCGCGCGGTGCTCGCGGCCGGGCTGACCGCCGTCGTCTGCGCCCTGGCGCTCGGTCAGCGCGACCTGCTGCGGGTCGGCGTGCTGCTCGCGCTGGTGCCCGTGTTGACGGTCGTGGTGCTGGGCCGCACGCGCTACCGGCTGGCCTGCACCCGCACCGTGTCGCCGCTGCGGGTCGAGGTCGGCGCGCCCGCCCAGGTCGTGCTCGAGGTCGCCAACGTCTCGGGCGGTCGCTGCGGGCTGGTGCTCGCCGAGGAGGAGGTGCCCTACGGCCTGGGCACCCGCCCGCGCTTCGTGCTGCCCGGCCTCGAGCCCGGCGAGCGCCGCGCCATCAGCTACCCCGTGCGCTCGCCGCGGCGCGGCCGGTACGCCGTCGGGCCGCTCAGCCTGACCCTCACCGACCCGTTCGGCATGGGCCGGCACCGCCGCTCCTTCACCAGCCGCGACCTGCTCGTCGTGACGCCGGCGGTGGTGCGGCTGCCGCGGATCGCGCTGGCCGGCGACTGGAACGGCTCGGGCGACACCCGCCCGCGCTCGGTGTCGGCCACCGGCGAGGACGACGTCACCACCCGCGAGTACCACCAGGGCGACGACCTGCGCCGGGTGCACTGGCGCTCGACCGCCCGCCGCGGCGAGCTCATGGTGCGGCGCGAGGAGCAGCCCTGGCAGAGCCGGGCGGTGCTGCTGCTCGACCGCCGCCGCACCGCCTACGACGGCGAGGGCGCCGAGTCGACGTTCGAGTGGGCCGTGTCGGCCGTCGCCTCGCTCGCCGTGCACCTGGTCGAGCGCGGGTACGCCGTGCGGCTGGTCGACGGCAGCGAGGGCGACGTCGACCCGGCCTGGGACCACGCGAGCGCCGCGCTGGCGCAGGTGTCGGCCGCAGGCGTCCTGGACTCCCTGGCCACCACGTCGCTCGGCGGCGAGATCGAGCTGACCCGCGCCGCGCGCAGCGCCTCCCGGGCGACCAACGGCGGGCTCGTGGTCGCGGCGCTCGGCCGGCTGTCGGCCGACGACCTCAGCCTGCTGGCCGGGCTGCACCGGCCGGGCACCACCTGCGTGGCGCTCATCGCCCCGCAGCCGATCGGCCCGGCCGGGGCGGCCGAGGCCGCGGAGACGTCGTCCGCGACGCTGCTGCGCTCCGGCGGCTGGGACGTCGTGCAGGCCCGGGCCGGCGAGACCTTCGACCGCACCTGGGCCCGGGTCGGCCCCGAGCGCGGCGGCGGCGTCGCCGCGCCCACGCTCGATCCCGCCGGCCGCACCACCGCAGGAGACGCCCGATGACCGTCCGCGACCGCCTCACCGGTCCGCTCGCCGCGCTGGCGACGATCCTCACGCTCTGGTCGATGCGACCGGTCGTCGAGGGCGCGCGCTGGGTGGCGACGTCCGTCGTCGTGGTGCTGCTCACCCTCGCCGTCGGCGCCGCACTGCGCTGGGCCCGCGTGCCGGCCGGGCTGGTGCTGCTCGGGCAGGCCGTGGTCGCGGCCGTGGTGCTGACCGTCGTGTTCGCCGGCCCCGAGGCGGTGCTCGGTCTGGTGCCCGGCCCCGACGCCTTCGGCCGCTTCGGCGAGCTGCTGCGCGACGCGGGCGACACGGTGAACCGCTACTCGGCTCCGGTGCCCAGCAGCCCCGGCATCGACTTCATGGTGTCGCTCGGCGTCGCGGTGATCGCGCTCGCCGTCGACTCCCTCGCGGTCTCCCTGCGCTCGCCCGCGGCCGCCGGCCTGCCGCTGCTCGCGCTCTACTGCGTGCCCGCGGCGGTCGTGCCGGACGGGCTGCCCTGGCGCTACTTCGCCGTGGCCGCGGTGGGCTGGCTGCTGCTGCTGGCGCACGACGCCGGCGGGGCGGTCACCCGCTGGGGCCGGCTGCTGCCGCGCTGGGGCGGTGGGGCGCCGAGCCGGCAGACCATCCTGAGCGACACGTCGGCGCTGGCCGCCACCGGTCGCCGGCTGGGCGTCGTCGCCGTCCTGGCCGCGGTGCTGGTGCCGGCGGTGCTGCCGGGGCTGCCCGACGGCCTGCTGACCCGCGGCGGGACGGGCGGCACCGGCACGGGCACCGGCACGCTCAGCGTGATCAACCCCGTGCTGCAGCTGCGCGACAACCTGAGCCCCCGGCAGGACGTCGAGGTGCTGCGGTACACGACGACGCAGACGGCCGTGGCGCCGCTGCGCATCGTGACCGCCGACACCTTCGACGGCGAGACCTGGAAGCCCGGCACGACCGACGTCTCGCGCCGCAACCGAGCCGCCAAGGGCCTGCCGAACCCGCCCGGTCTCACCGACGCGATCGCCCGGCAGGCGTACACGATGCGGATCGACGTCAGCCCGAACCTCGACCAGGACTTCCTGCCGCTGCCCTACCCGGCGCGCAAGGTCGACATCGACGGCGCCTGGCTCTACGACGCCGCCTCGCTGAACGTGCTGGGCGAGGGCGAGACGGTGCGCGACAAGTCGTACAGCGTCGACTACCTCGACGTGACGCCCACCGCCGACCAGCTGCGGGCGGCGCCCGCCGCCGCGCAGGACACGATGCAGCGCTACGTCCGCCTGCCGTCGTCGCTGCCCGACGTCGTGCGCCAGCGGGCCCTCGAGGTGACGCAGGGCGCGAGCACGGCCTACGACCAGGCGATGGCGCTGCAGGAGTGGTTCCGCTCGAAGGGCGGCTTCACCTACAGCACCCAGGCCCCGGCCGACTCCGGCGGCGACGCGGTCGCCGACTTCCTGCAGAGCAAGCAGGGGTTCTGCATCCAGTTCGCCTCGGCGATGGCCACGATGTCGCGCTCGCTGGGCATCCCGGCTCGCATCGGCGTCGGCTTCCTGCCCGGCACCCCGGACGGTCAGAACACCTGGTCGGTGCGCCTGACCGACGCGCACGCCTGGCCCGAGCTGTACTTCGAGGGCGTCGGCTGGGTGCGGTTCGAGCCGACCCCCGCCACCCGCACCGGCGCGCCCCCCGCGTGGGCGGCCCCGGCGACGACCGGCGGCACCAGCGACACCGCGTCGACGTCCGGTGCGACCGACGCCGCCACCGGCTCCAGCGCCACCAGCTCGCTCGACCCGCGGCTGGCCGCCCAGCAGGCCCGCGACGCCGCGGC
>NZ_BAAHBM010000125.1:0-7357 GCF_054776675.1 Angustibacter aerolatus | reverse complement strand
CCGCCGGGTGCGCCCCGAGCTGCTCGACGGCCTCGGCCTCGACGCGCTGCCCGGGCGGCTCGTCGTCCGCCCGGTGCAGGCCCTGGCCCGCGTCGTCCGGGCCGGTGACGACGACGTGGTCGACGGCTACGTGCGCGCCGCCGGCTGGGCCGCGCGCTGGGGCGGGCGCGGGCTGGTGCGCACCCAGACCGGCCGCCCGACGACGCAGCTGCTGTGGGTGGTGGTCGGCGGCCTCGTCGTCGCCGCGGTGGGGGTGGGGGTGCGGTGAGCGCGCTGCTGGTGCTGCTGGTCGGGCTGCCGCTGCTGGTCGCCGCCCTGCTGCTGCTGGTGCCCCGCTGGCAGATCGAGCCGGTCGCGGTGCCGGTCGGCGTGGTCACCGCGTCGGTCACCCTGCTCGCGTCGGTGCTGCTGCTCGCGGCGCGGCCCTGGCAGTCGCCCGACCCGGTCGCCGAGGTCGACGTCGCGTGGGTGCCCACGATCGGCGTCCGCCTGCACCTGCTGGTCGACGGCATCGCGCTGCCGCTGGTGCTGCTCACCGCCGTGCTCGGCCTCGCCGTGATGCTGCTGCTGTGCCGCCAGGTGCCCGGGGGCGGGTCGCCGCAGTCGCTGGTGGCGGCGCTGCTCGCCGTCGAGGGCGGCGCGCTGGCGGCCTTCACCGCGGCCGACCTCGTGGTGTTCTTCGTGGCGTTCGAGCTGGTGCTGGTGCCGATGTGGGCGGTGATCCGGGTCTGGGGTCACCGGCCCGAGCGCGACGAGGCCGCCAGCCGCTTCGTGCTCTACACCGCGCTCGGCTCGGTGCTGATGCTCGCCGGGCTGCTCGTCGTCGCGATCGGGGCGGGCACCACGGACGTCGTCCGGCTGACCGCCGCGCACGGGACGGGCCTCGACCGCACCACGCAGGTCGCCGCCGCCGTGCTGCTCGTGCTCGGCCTGGCGGTGAAGGTGCCGGTGCTGCCGCTGCACACCTGGTTGCCGCCGGCGCACACCGCCGCGCCCACCGTCGGGTCGGTGCTGCTGGCCGGGGTGCTGCTCAAGCTCGGCAGCTACGGCATGGTGCGGTTCGTCGTGCCGGTGGTGCCGCAGGGCTTCTCGGCGGTCGCGCCGGTGCTCGGTGCGCTGGGCGCCGCGGGCGTGCTGTGGGGCGGGCTGGTCTGCCTGCGCGAGCGCGACCTGAAGCGGCTCGTCGCGTACTCGTCCGTCGCGCACACCGGCTTCGTGGCGCTCGGCATCGCCAGCGGCACCCCCGAGGGGCTGCAGGGCGCGCTGTTCCTGAACGTCGCCCACGGGGCGATCTCGGCGCTGCTGTTCGTCGTCGCCGGGGCGCTGAAGGATTCTGGGCGCACCGGCGTCGGCGACGTGGGCGCCGGCCTGCGCGACCGCGCCCCGCGGCTCGGGGCGATGCTCGCCGTCGGCTGCGTCGCCGGGCTCGGCCTGCCCGGCCTCGCCGGGTTCTGGGGCGAGCTGCTCGCGGTGCTGGGCAGCTGGCACGGCCCGGCCGACGCCGAGCGCGACGGCGAGCCCGGGGTGGTGTTCTGGCGGGCGCTCGCGGTGCTGGCCGCCGTCGGCACCGCGCTCGCCGCCGCCTACCTGCTGCGGGTGCTGCGCCTGGTGTGGCACGGCGAGCGGCCGGACGACGCACCCGCGCAGCCGGTGGACGACGTACCCGAGGCCAGCTGGGCGGACGTCGCCGTCGGGCTCCCGCTCGTGGTCGCGATCGCCGCGCTCGGGCTGCTGCCGTCGCTGCTGCTCCGGGTCACCGAGCCCGGGGTGCGCGCGGTGCTCGAGGCCGTGCGGGGGGTCGTGTAGTGGGCGTCCCCTCCGTCGACTGGCTGGCCGTCGCGCCGGCCCTGCTGCCCGCGCTCGCCGCCGTGCTGGTGCTCGCGCTCGACGCGGTGCTCGGTCCGCGCCGTCCGGCGACGCGTGCGGTCACCGGCACCGTCGCCGTCGTCGCGCTGCTCGGTGCGCTGGCCGCGCTGGTGCCGCTGGCCCACCACGGGCGGCAGACCTTCTGCTTCGGCGACCCGGCGCAGGGGGAGTGCAGCTACGTCGCCTCGCCGCTCACCGGCTCGCTGCAGCTGGTCGTGCTGGTGGCGGCGCTGGGCTGCCTGCTGCTCTCGCTCGGTCCGGGCACGCCGCGGCGGCCGCGCACCGAGCACCTCACGCTGCTGCTCGCCGCGACGGCCGGGGCCTGCGCGCTCGCCGGTGCCCGCGACCTCGCCTCGCTCGTCGTCGCCCTCGAGACGTCGGCGCTGCCGATCGTCGGCATGGTCGGGCTGCGCCGCGACGGCCGGGGCGCCGAGGCCGCGGTGAAGCTGCTGCTCACGGCGGTGCTGTCGTTCGGGCTGCTCGCCCTCGGTGCCGCCCTGGTCTACGCCTCGACCGGCTCGCTGCTGCTCGGAGCGCCGGTCGACACCCGGCTCGGCGACCTGGCCGCCGTGCACGGGCTCGGGCTGGCGCTGCTGGTCGCCGGTGCGGCGTTCAAGCTGTCGCTGGTGCCGTTCCACCTCTGGACGCCGGACACCTACGCCGGCGCCCCGCTGCCGGTCGCCGCGTTCCTCTCGACCGTCTCGAAGGCCGCCGGGCTGACCGCGATCGTGCTGGTGCTCGGCGTCGGCGCCCCCGAGCGGTCGGCGCTGTGGGCCGCGCCGGTGGGCGGGCTCGCGGTGCTCACCATGACGGTCGGCAACCTCGTCGCGCTGCGGCAGCGCACCGCCGTCCGGCTGCTCGCGTGGTCGACCGTCGGGCAGGCCGGCTGGGTGCTGCTGCCGCTCGGCGGCGCGGTCGGGGCCGGACGCCTGGCCGGCGCCGTCGCCGCCTCCGTCGCCTACCTGCTCGCCTACGTGGTGGCCAGCCTGACGGCGTTCGGCGTCGTCACCCGGGTCGCGGCCGGGCACCCGCTCGGAGCCGCCCACGGCCTCGACGCCTACGACGGCCTGTGGCGCCGGCGCCCGGTCACCACGCTGGTGCTCGGGTTCGCCCTGCTCTGCCTGGCCGGGCTGCCGCCGGGCGTCATGGGGGTGCTGGCCAAGGTCGTCGCGCTGGTGCCGGTGCTCGGCGTCCGCGCCTGGGGGCTGGTCGCCGTCGCCGTGGTCAACGTCGTGCTCGGCGTCGCGGTGTACCTGCGCTGGGCGGCGCACCTCGTCGCGCGGCCCGACGACCCGCGCCCCGAGGTGCACCCCGGGGCCCGTCCCCAGCGGCTGGCGCTCGCGATGGCCGCGGCCGGCTGCCTGACGCTCTCGGTGCTGCCGGAGGGCCTGCTGGCGCTGCTCGGCTCGGCCGGCCTCGGCTGATCGGCGGACGCGGGGCCGCGGCGGGAACGGCACGCACCACCTCGGGCGTTGAGCCGAGCGACGGACCGCGGCCTCCAGCAGCAGGGGTGGCGCGCCACCACCACGACCCGAGGGAGCCTGTCGCACCATGCACCAGCACTTCAACGGGCTGAAGACCACGCTGCTGCTGGGCGGGATCTTCGGGCTGCTGCTGCTGGTCGGCGCGCTGCTGGCGGGTGGCCGGTTCATCTGGCTGTTCGCGCTGGTCGGCCTGGTGACCACGGCGATCGGGTACTGGAACAGCGACAAGATCGCGATCAAGGCGATGCGCGCCTACCCGGTGAGCGAGGTGCAGCAGCCGGCGATGTACCGGGTGGTGCGCGAGCTCTCGACGCGGGCCAACCAGCCGATGCCGCGGCTGTTCGTGTCGCCCACGCAGGCGCCGAACGCGTTCGCCACCGGCCGCAACCCGCGCAACGCCGCCGTCTGCTGCACCGAGGGCATCCTGCAGCTGCTCGACGAGCGCGAGCTGCGCGGTGTGCTCGGGCACGAGCTGATGCACGTCTACAACCGCGACATCCTCACCTCGTCGGTGGCCGCCGCGGTCGCCGGCGCCATCACGTCGGTGGCGCAGATCGGGCTGTTCTTCGGTGGCGGCTTCGGCGACGACGACGACCGGCCGAACCCGCTCGCCATGCTGCTCATCGCCCTCGCCGCACCGCTCGGCGCCACCGTCGTGCAGCTCGCGATCAGCCGCACCCGCGAGTACGACGCCGACGAGGACGGCGCCCGGCTCACCGGCGACCCGCTGGCCCTCGCCTCCGCCCTGCGCAAGCTCGAGCTCGGCACCCAGCAGCTGCCGCTGCCACCCGAGCGCGAGCTGGTCAGCGCCAGCCACCTGATGATCGCCAACCCGTTCCGCGGCGACGGTTTCAGCAGGCTGTTCAGCACCCACCCGCCGATGGCCGAGCGCATCGCCCGGCTCGAGGCGCAGGCCGGCTACCGCCGCTGAGGCGGTTCACCCGTCGGTCACCCGGCAGCCGCGCGGGCGACGCCGGGCGTCCGGCGCGTGGTCGCCACCCGCTGCCAGGTTCGTGGCCATGACGGCGAGGCGGACGACGGGTGTGCTGGTGGCGGGGCTCGCGACGGTGCTCGGGGGGCTGGGTGCGGCGGGTGCCTCCGCGCACACCCCCGCCCACGCACCCGGTCACGGCGGACCGGGCGGTCACGGCGAGCGCGCGTCGTCGTTCCAGCGCCTGGCCACCTACCCGGTGTACCTCAACCGCCCGGACGGCGAGCCCGCCGAGACCGAGACCGTCGCCGAGATCTCCGCCGTCACCACCGACGGCCGCACCCTGCTGTCGACCGACGGGGTGGGCAAGCGCATCCACCTCGTCGACATCAGCGACCCGCGCCGCCCCCGTGGCCTCGGCGTGCTGCCGCTCACCCGCGAGGGCGACGCCGAGGACGAGCCGACGTCGGTGGCCGTCGTCGGGGGCTACGCGCTGGTCGTGGTGAACACCAGCCCGTCGTACACCGCGCCGTCCGGCCGGCTCGACGTCGTGCGGATCAGCGACCGCACGACGGTGCGGTCCGTCCCGCTGGCCGGGCAGCCCGACTCGATCGCCGTCGCACCCTCCGGTCGGTACGCCGCGATCGCGATCGAGAACGAGCGCGACGAGGACGCCACCCCGCCCGGCGGCGAGGAGGGCGACCTGCCGCAGGCGCCGGCCGGCCTGGTGCAGGTGCTCGACCTCGCCGGGACGCGCCCGGCGTCGTGGGGCCTGCGCTCGGTGCCGCTCACGGACGCCGACGGCAGCGCCCTGCCCGCCCTCGCCGGGCTCACCGAGCCGACCGACCCCGAGCCGGAGTACATCACGATCAACCGTCGCGACCAGCTCGCGGTGACGTTGCAGGAGAACGACGGGGTCGTGCTGGTCGACCTGCCCACCGGCCGGGTGACGACGGCGTTCAGCGCTGGGTCGGTGGCCCTGACCGGCGTCGACACCGAGGACGACGACGTCATCGACCAGACCGGCAGCCTGCCGCCGCTGCCGCGCGAGCCCGACGGCATCGCCTGGGTCGACGACCGCTACGTCGCCACCGCGAACGAGGGCGACTGGCGCGGCGGCACCCGCGGCTGGAGCGTCTTCGACACCCGCACCGGCACGGTCGTGTGGGACGCGGGCAACACCTTCGAGCAGCTCGCGATCCGCTACGGACTGCACGACGACTCGCGCTCCGACAACAAGGGTGCCGAGCCGGAGAACGTCGTGGTCTCGACCCTCGGCGGCCGCCGCCTGGCGTTCGTCGGCGCCGAGCGCGGCAACTTCGTGGCGGTCTACGACCTCGCCGACCCGCGGCACCCGCGCTTCCGGCAGCTGCTGCCCACGACCAACGGCCCCGAGGGCCTCCTGGCGATCCCGTCGCGCGGGCTGCTGGTCACCTCCAGCGAGGTCGACGACGCCGCCGCGCGGGTGCGGGCCGGCATCGGGGTCTACGCGCTGCGCCGCGGCACGCAGGACCTGCCCTCGATCCGCAGCGCCGACGTGCACGGCGCGCCCATCGGCTGGGGTGCGCTCGGTGCGCTCAGCGCCGTGCCCGGCGCGCGGCACCGGCTGGTGTCCGTGACCGACGCGGCCTACGCCACGACGAAGGTGCTGACCATCGACACCTCGCGCCGTCCCGCCGTCATCACCCGGGAGCTGCCGGTGACGCGCGACGGCCAGCCGATCGGCCTCGACGCCGAGGGCGTCGCCGCGCGACGGGGCGGTGGCTACTGGCTCGGTGTCGAGGGCGCGAAGGGGCCGGGCAACCAGCTGGTGCGGCTCGACGCGCGCGGAGCGGTGCAGCAGGTCGTGCCGCTGCCGGCGGACGTCGCCGCCGGTCTCGGGGCGCAGGGCGTCGAGGGCGTCGCGGTGACCGACGACCGGGCGGGCGAGCACGTGCTCGTGGCGCTGCAGCGCGAGCTGTCGACCGACCCGAAGGGGGTCACCCGCATCGGCCGCTACGACGTCCGCACCGGCGCCTGGACGTGGTTCGGCTACCCGATCGGCACCACGACGACGTCGGGTGACTGGATCGGCGTCTCGGAGGTGACCGTCGTGGGTGGTCGCCGGCTCGCGGTGATCGAGCGTGACAAGCTGAACGGGCCGGACGCGCGGGTCAAGCGCGTCTTCACTGTCGACCTGCCCTCGACCGATCCCGCGCCCGGCACCCTCCCGGTGCTGCGCAAGCGACTCGCGCTCGACGTCCTGCCCTCGCTGCGGGCGACCGGCGGGTGGACGCAGGAGAAGCTCGAGGGGCTGACGATCGGCGGCGACGGGCGCGTCTACGCCGTCACCGACGACGACGGCCTCGACGACGCGACGGGCGAGACGGACTTCCTGCGGCTCGGGTCGGCGCGGTCGCTCTTCCGCCGCTCGTAGCGCAGGCGCCTAGCCGCGGTACTCCCAGTGCCACGGCTCGGGCTTGGAGCCGCCCTCACGGGCCCAGTCGGGGTGCACGAAGCCGAAGCCCGGCGCGTGCTGCTGCATCCAGCGGTGCTGCGCGCTGCCGAAGCACTCGACGCCGCCGCCGAGGTCGACCGCCAGGCCCCAGCCGTGCTCGCTGGTGCCCGGGGTCGCGGCCCACTCGCCCTTGCGCTGCTTCAGCTCCACCTGCTGGGGGAGGCTGCGGTACGAGTCGGTGATCGCGATCGGGGCACCGAACTGCGCGCGGTAGGCGCGCGACATGGCGTCGAACGCGGTGGCCGCCGGTGCCTGCAGGCGGTGCGCCCCGTGGGTGCCGGCGAGCGGTTGCAGCTGGCTCGCCGGGATCTGCCCGTTGGCGTACCCCGCCGTCGACAGGTGGCCGCCGCCCCCGGTGGAGCCCGCTGACGCCGCGTGGGCTGCTGCTGCCTCCTGCCGGCGCAGCTCGACCAGCTCGGCGTGCGTGCGGTCGGCCCGGGCGGCGAGCCGCCGGGCGCGCTCGGTGTGCCCGCGCTCCCAGCGGCGGGCATCCGCCACGGCGTCGGCGCCGTGGCGGGCGTGCCCGGCGGCCGTCGCCGCGGCCCGGGCGCAGCCGGCGAGGGCGGCCCGGTGCCGGTC
>NZ_BAAHBM010000124.1:0-7431 GCF_054776675.1 Angustibacter aerolatus | reverse complement strand
GCGCCTCGCGCTGGAGCCCGGCGCAGCGGTCGGTGGCCAGCGCCAGCTGCGTCGCGAGGTCGGCGGACGCCTGCAGCACGGCCAGCTCGTCGCGCAGCCCGGCGACCTGCGGTGCCGGGTGGGGGACCGCCGCGACGGCCGCCTCGTGCCGGGTGCGGGCGTCTGCCAGTGCGGCGTCGGCCCGGTCGGCCGCGTCGAGCAGGTACCGAAGAGGCGCAGCCGCCCGAGCGCGCGCGAGCTGCTCGGCATCGGCGTCGCGCCGGGGCCGGATGGCCACCAGGCGGTCGTGCCGTTCGTGCAGCGCCCGCAGCCGCTCGCAGCGGGCTGCTCGGCGTCCGAGCCGCTGCACGGTGGTCGCGGCCTGCTGCGCGACGGCACCGTGTCGAGCGACGTCGAGCTCGGCGGCGTCGGCGGCGGCGCGCGCCCCGCGGAGCATCGCCGCCACGCGCTCGACGGGGTCGGGGGAGGCGACGGCCAGCTCGTCGACCACCTCGTCGTCGCCGCCACCGGACGCCGGGGCGACGGCGTGCACGGCCTGCTCGGCGCGGGCGACCAGCAGGGCCTGGCGGGCGTCGGCCGTGTGCACCTGGGCGCCGACCGCCGTCCGCTCCTCGCGCAGCCAGCGCTCGACGGCGTCGTAGCGGTCGATGTCGAACAGGCGCGACAGCAGGTCGCGCCGCTCGTCGGCCCCGGCCCGCAGGAAGGCGGCGAACTCGCCCTGGGGGAGCATCACGACCTTGGTGAACTGCTGCAGGTCCATGCCGAGCAGGTCGCGCAGCAGCAGCCCGGCCTCGTCGGCCCGGCGCTGCTCGTGCACCACCCACTCGCCGTCGACCAGCTCGCGCACGGCGACCGACCCGCGCTCGAGCGTGGTGCCGGCCCCGCGGCGCTTGGGGCGGTGCCACTCGGGGCTGCGGCGCACCTCGAACCGGCGGCCGCCGAGGGTGGCCTCGAGCACCACCAACGGCCCGACGTCGGGGGCAGCGTGGTCGCTGCGCAGCCGCGGGCGGCCCGTGGCGCGGGCGCCCGGCACCCGCCCGTAGAGCGCGAAGCAGACGGCGTCGAGCAGGCTGGACTTGCCGGCGCCGGTGGGCCCGTGCAGCAGGAACAGGCCGTCGGTGCCGAGCGCGTCGAGGTCGACCACCTGCCGGTCGGCGAACGGCCCGAACGCCGTGACCTCGAGCCGGTGCAGTCTCACGCCACGCCCTCGTGCCGGACCGGCTGCCCGGGCAGCTGCGGCTCGCGGGTGTCGGCCGAGACCACGCGCGAGGCGTCGAGGGCGCGGCGCAGCAGGGCGCGCTGACCGCTGCTGACCGGATGACCGCCGTGCACGTGCTCGACGAAGGCGCAGCAGACGTCGAGCTCGTCGGCCGTGGCCCGCAGCCGCTCGCCGTAGCCGAGCGGCGCGCCGACGCGGCCGCCCTCGGGCTCGAAGGCGAGCACCAGCGTGTGCGGGAACCGCCGCTGCAGCTGCTCCATCGCCCCGTGCGGGCGCACCGGGTCGGTCAGCGTGACGTGGCACCACGAGCGCTCGGCGAGCCGGTGCCGGGGGTCGGCGAGCAGGTCGTCGAGCCGGCCGCGCAGCACGGCGAGCCGGCGGGGCACCGGCGCCGCGACCGGGTCGACCTGCTCGACGCCGGTCGCGCCGAGCCGCACCAGCCACGACCCCTTGGTGTGGCGGGCCTCCGAGAACGAGTAGGCGAGCGGCGAGCCGCTGTACCGCGCGGTCGGGCCGACCTGCTGCCGGCCGTGCAGGTGGCCCAGCGCGGCGTACGACACCCCGCCGAACACGGACGCCGGCACCGAACCCACCCCGCCGACCCCGATGTCGCGCTCGGAGTCGCTGCCCTCGCCGCCGACCACGAACGCGTGGGCGGCGACGACCGAGCGGGTGCCGGGCCGGGCCGCCAGGTCGGTGCGGACGGCGTCGAGCGCGGCCCCGAGGACCGCCTCGTGGGTGCGGGCCGATGCGCCGACGGCCTCGGCGGCCAGCGCGGGCTCCAGGTACGGCACGCCGTACAGCGCGACCGGCCCGTGCGCGTCGTCGAGCAGCACCGGGCGGGCCAGGTCGCGGGCGTGGGTGCGCAGGTGGACGCCGGCCTGCTCGAGCACCGCGCCGCCGAAGCCGAGGCGGGTGGCGGAGTCGTGGTTGCCGCTGGTGAGCAGCACCTGCGCGCCGGCGCCGCGCAGCCGGGCGATCGCGTCGTCGAGCAGCCGCACCGTGTCGACCGAGGGCAGCGCCCGGTCGTAGACGTCGCCGGCGACCACCACGACGTCGACCCGCTCGGCGCGCACCACCTCGACCAGGTGGTCGAGCACCTGCTGCTGGGCAGCCAGCAAGCCGACACCGTGGAAGCCGCGGCCCAGGTGCCAGTCGGAGGTGTGGAGCAGGAGCACGCGTCGACAGTAGGTCGGGGCACCGACAAGACCGTGCAGGCTCGCCCGCGCAGGCGCTTCGTGGTTGGGTCCACCCATGGGTGACGAGGTCGTCGGCACGGGCTACACGCGAGAGCAGCGGCAGCGCTACCGCGAGAAGGTGCGCCAGTGCCTCGACGTGTTCGAGCGGATGCTGGCCGAGTCGAGCTTCGACTTCGAGCGGCCGCTGACCGGGCTGGAGATCGAGCTGAACCTGGTCGACGCCGAGTTCGAGCCGGCGATGGCGAACGCCGCGGTGCTCGAGAGCATCGCCGACCCCGACTACCAGACCGAGCTCGGGCAGTACAACATCGAGCTCAACGTGAGCCCGCGGCCGCTGCCCGGCGACTCGGCGCTCGAGCTGGAGGAGGCGCTGCGGCGCAGCCTGAACGAGGCGGAGCACAAGGCCAACGCGGCCGGCGCGCACATCGTGATGATCGGGATCCTGCCGACGATCATGCAGCAGCACTTCCACACCGAGTGGATGAGCGCGAACCCCCGCTACTCGGCGCTGAACGAGTCGGTCTTCGCGGCGCGCGGCGAGGACCTGCTCATCGACATCGCCTCGCCGACCAGCCCCGACCGGGTCACGGCGTTCGCCGACACCATCGCGCCCGAGTCGGCGTGCACGTCGGTGCAGCTGCACCTGCAGGTCAGCCCGCAGGAGTTCCCGGCGAGCTGGAACGCCGCGCAGGCGCTGCTCGGCCCGCAGCTCGCCGTCGGCGCCAACTCGCCGTACCTGTTCGGCAAGCACCTGTGGGCCGAGACCCGCACCGTGCTGTTCCTGCAGGCCACCGACACCCGCTCGGTCGAGCTGCGCAACCAGGGCGTGCGGCCGCGGGTGTTCTTCGGCGAGCGGTGGATCACCTCGATCTTCGACCTGTTCGAGGAGAACGTGCGCTACTTCCCGGCGCTGCTGCCGGAGGTGAGCGACGAGGACCCGGTCGCCGTGCTGGACGCCGGGGGAGCACCGCGCATGCAGGAGCTGCGGCTGCACAACGGCACGGTCTACCGCTGGAACCGGCCGGTGTACGACATCGTCGACGGGCGCCCGCACCTGCGGGTGGAGAACCGGGTGCTGCCGGCCGGCCCGACGGTGGCCGACGTGATGGCCAACTCGGCGTTCTACTACGGCGCGCTGCGCGTGCTGAGCGAGGAGGACCGCCCGGTCTGGACGAAGATGAGCTTCGCCACGGCCGAGTCGAACTTCACCGAGTGCGCGCGCCGGGGCATGTCGGGCACCGTGTACTGGCCGGGCTTCGGCGAGCTGCCGGCCGAGGAGCTGGTGCTGCGTCACCTGCTGCCCCTGGCGCACGAGGGCCTCGAGCGGTGGAACGTGTCGAAGCAGGTGCGCGAGCGGTACCTCGGCATCATCGAGGCACGCTGCAAGAGCGGGCGCAACGGTGCCGAGTGGCAGGTGTCGACGGTGCGGGCCCTCGAGGCGCGCGGGCACCACCGGCTGTCGGCGGTGCGCGAGATGCTGCGGCTGTACGCGGGCAACATGCACAGCAACGAGCCGGTGCACACGTGGGAGGTCCCCGGCTAGGTGTCGGCGGGCTGGTGTAGCCTGCGCCCTTGACGCCCTTGACGTGACGGGGGCAGAGGAGGCGACGATGGCGACCACCGGCACGACCCGGTCAGCGGCCGCGCGGGACGCCGCGCAGCGCTACGAGCAGCGCCTGCTCGAGCTCGTGCGGGCGGGGGTAGCCGACCGCGTCCGCGAGGTGGTGGACGCCGGCGGCGACCCGGCGGCGCTGGGCGACCCCGAGCAGCTGGCGGCCCGCATGGTGGCGGCCCTGCCGCGCGGCGGGCACCGGCTCGACGTCGAGCTCGGCCCGTTCTACGACACCGCCGGCCTGTGCGAGTGGTGGGCGGTCAGCCGGCAGGCGCTCAGCGACCGGGTGCGCCGCGGCCGGCTGCTGGCCTGCCGCACCGCCGACGGGCACCTGGTCTACCCGGCGTTCCAGTTCGCCCGCGACGGCGCGGTGCGGCCGGGCATCGTCGACGTCGTGGCCGTCTTCACCGCCGCCGGGGTCGACGGCTGGACGACGGCGGCCTGGCTGACCACGCCGACCGACGTCCTCGACGGCGACAGCGCGGTCGACCACCTGGTCGTGCACCGCGCCGGCGCCGCGGCGGTGCAGCGGGTGCTGGAGCAGGCGCGGGCCGACGCGGCGGCCCTGGCGGCGTGAGCGACGTCGCCCGCGAGCGACCGGCGCAGGGGCCTCCGCCGTCGTCGCTGCAGGGCTTCCCGGTCAGCCGCACGGGTCCCGGCACGGCGCTGTACCGCGCCCACGACCACGACCTCGGCCCGTGGTGGTGGTCGTCGGGCGGGCCCGGCCGGTTCGACCTCGAGGCCCCGCGCGGCACCTGCTACCTCGCGACCACCGCGCTGGTCGCGCTGCGCGAGCGGCTGGGGCCGGTCCTGTCGGCGCGCGCGGTGCTCCCCGCCTCGACGATCGAGCGCGTCGTGGTGTCGCGGCTGCGGCTGCCGGCCGCGGCCCGGCTGGCCAACGTGCGGGTGGCCGCCGCGGCCGCCCACGGCGTCACGCGCGAGCTGGAGTCGATGACCCCCTACGCCGTGCCGCAGGCGTGGGCCGCGGCGTTCGACCGCGCCGGGTTCGACGGCGTCCGCTACGGCCCGCGGTTCAGCCCGGGGGCGGCCAGCTCGATCGCGCTGTTCGGCGCGGCGGGGGCGCCGGAGGCCGACGCCGGGTTCGTGGTCGACCCGCACCCGGTGCCCGCGCTGGACGTTCCCGGCCGGCCGGACGTCGTGCCGGTGCCCCGGCGGCGCGACCTGAAGGTCATCCGGCCCCCGGTGCAGCCGCCGCGTGCCGGCCCGCCGGCCGGCGGGTAGCGGCTCAGGCGGCCGGCACGTTCCAGGCGGCGACGGCGCGCACGCCGTGCTCGACGCCGAGCCGGCTGGTGCTGGCGGGGTCGAGCAGCAGCCGGGCACCGTCGGTGGGCGCCTGGTCGAGCCACACCGTGGCCAGCACCCGCAGCAGGTGCCCGTGGGCCACCAGCACGACGTCGCCCTCGGTCAGCGACTGCTCGACCGACCCGATGACGCGGGCGGCGCAGGCGGCGACCTCCTGCACGGTCTCGCCCGGTGTCGTCCCGGGCACGACGCCGTGGCGGAACACCGTCCAGTCGGCACCGGCGGTCTCGCGGATGACCGCGCTGGTCAGGCCCTCGTAGCCGCCGTAGTCCCACTCGTGCAGGTCGTCGTCGACGCGCGCCGGAGCGGTGGCGCCCGGCCCGGTGAGGCCGGCCAGCTCGGCGGTGTGCCGTGCCCGGCTCAGCGGGCTGGTCACGACCAGGGCCGGCGGCCGCTCGGCGAACACCGCCCGCAGCGCCCGCGCCTGCTGCTCGCCGCGCGGGGTGAGCGGGATGTCGGTGAGGCCGGTGTGCTGCCCGGACCGCGACCACTCGGTCTCGCCGTGCCGAACCAGGACCAGGTGACCCGTCATGCCCCCATCGTCCCGGTCGGGTGCGGGCGGGTCGCGCGGGGGGCCGCCGGAGTGCTGGACGCCGGGCCCCGCCGCGCGCCACGCTGGCCCGATGGCGACGTGGGACGACGTGCGTGCGGCGGCGCTGGAGCTGCCCGAGGTCGAGGAGGACGGGACGCCCGACGCACCCGGGTTCAGGGTGCGGGGCAAGAGCCTGGCGAACGACCGCCCGCTGCGGCGGCGCGACCTGCAGGACCTCGCGGCGGCGGGGGTGACGCCGCCCGACGGCTCGGTGCTCGCGGTGCGGGTGCCCGACCTCGAGGCCAAGGATGCGCTCCTCGCGGCGCTGCCCGGCGTCTGCTTCACCACCCCGCACTTCGACGGCTACGCGACCGTGCTGGTGCGGCTCGCCGACCTCGACCCCGACGAGCTGCCCGGGTTGCTCACCGACGCGTGGCTGTCGGTCGCCCCGAGACGGCTGCTCGCCCAGCACCCCGAGCTGTCGGGGCCGGTCACCGGCTGACCGCGGCGCAGGCCGCGTCACCGACCGCGGGCCCGGCGCGGTCGGCGGACGCGCGCAGCGCCCGGTGCCGACCGAGGTTCCACGACGTCCAGCCGTCCGGGCGGGTCGCGGGCCGGGTCGACAGGCAGTCGCGCAGCGGTCCGGGCGGGAGCGCGGCGACGGCGGGCGCGGCGTCGTCCGACAGGGACTGCAGGTAGACGACGTCGACGGGCGCCTCGAGGTGGCCGGCCGCCGCGTGCCGCACGATCTGCGCGTCCGGGTTGACCGCCGCCAGGCCGAGCAGCCCCACCGCGGTCAGCTGCACCGCCGCTCGCGGCACCCACCCGGCCCGCCAGCGCGCACCCGCCACCAGCACCGCCACGAGCACGGCGGCCAGCACCAGCTCGCCGGCGACGGCCAGCAGCCGGGTGCGGGTCAGCCCGTAGGCGTCGACGTAGAGGTCCATGCGGCGCAGCGCCGACGCGACGACGCCGAGCGTGCCGACCCCGAGCGCGCCGAGGGCGACCCGGGCGAGCAGCCGCCCGCGCGGGTCGGTGACCGGCGCCCGGCGGGCGGCGGCCGCGACCACCGCGAGGGTCAGCACGCTGGCGGTCACGAGCTGCCAGAACCCCTGCCGCGCGTACTGCGCGTAGGTCAGCCCGGCGGTCTGCAGCACGTGGCGCGAGCCGCCGAGCAGCGCACCGACCTGCACCAGCACGAACGCCAGCACGACGACGTCGGCGGCCAGCACCGGGATCGCCCACTCGAGCCGTCTCGCCGGTCGGGCGGCCGGCAGCGTGGTGCCGGCCCACGGCGGTGGCGCCGCGGGGAGGTGCAGGTTCGTCAGCGCCACCAGCGCCAGGAGCACCCCGACGACGAGCCGCCCGACGACGCCGCCGAGGTGGAACGACGGCACGAGGCTGGCGAACACCGTGTCGGCGCTGGCGAACAGCGCGCCGAGCACCACGACCAGCACCACGGCGGTGCCCGCGCTGGCCAGCAGCGGCAGCACCCGGCCGCGCCCGCCCGCGGTCCGGCGCGCGCCGCGCACGGCGGCGGGTGGCC
>NZ_BAAHBM010000123.1:0-7467 GCF_054776675.1 Angustibacter aerolatus | reverse complement strand
CGGCGCGGCGGCCCGCGGTGCGGTGCGTCGCGGGTGCGCGACCGGCACCGGGGGCTGCCCGAGCGCGGCGCGCTTGACCTGGCGGACGCGCAAGCGCACCGGCGGTGGCAGCCGGTGCAGCACGCGACGGGCGCCGCGTGCCGCGACGTCGTGCAGTGCGTTCGTGGTGCGTGCAGACCGTCCGGACGTGTCAGGCAACTCGGGTCCCTCCGCTTCGCGGCGCAGCACCCCGGCCGGGGTGCTCAGTCCGACGCATCTCTGCGCCGTACGTCGAAGCGACCCGCGCCCAGCTCGGTCGCCGCATCGAGCAGCGTCCGGGCACGCGCGTCGAAGGAGTGGTCGCGGGCCACCCGCGCGGCGACGTCGCGCCGCTCGGCGTCGCTGCCGAACACCGCGTCGAGGTCGGGTCGGGTGACCAGCGCCGCGAGCTCGTCGCCGTCGTGGGCGACCTGCACCGAGCGCCCGAACAGGCCGTCGAGGCCCGCGACGTCGTCGGTGACGACGCGTGCACCGCTGGCCGCGGCGTCGAAGAGACGGTTCGAGAGGAACCCCTCTTCCCGCATGTCCTCCCAGTGGTCGTTCAGCACCACACCCGCCCGGCGGTAGGCCTCGCCCACCTCGTCGTTCGCGAGGTACTCCGACTTCACGTACCGCGCCGGCACCAACCCGTCCCACTGGTTGCCCACGATCGAGAGCGGCAGGCCGCGCTCGACGGCCGCACCGACCAGCGGGCGCAGCACCTTGCGCGAGCTGCCGACGAACAGCAACGAGTGCCCGGTGTCGGGGCGGCCGCGGTCGGGGTGGAACAGCTCGGCGTCCGTCGCCTGCAGCAGCGGGTCGATGCGCACGTCCCAGGCTGCCGACATCCGGCGCGCCCACACCGTGCTGGCGGCGAAGACGCGGTCGTACGCCACCGACTCGCGCCGGCTCATCATCTCGGGGTGCGAGATGAGCCAGCACAGGGACACCTGCCCGAAGACCGGGTTGTACGGGCCCACGCCCCGCAGCACGAGGACGACGTCGTCGAACCGCCCGGTCGACCGCTCGAACTCGGCGCGGTGGTCGATGACGACCTCCTGGCCCAGGCGGCGCAGCGCCGCGGCGAGGCGGCGGGCGAAGTGGGTGTCGCCCCAGCGCTCGGCCTCCGGCCCGGCTGGTGCGGGGTTCTTCAGGGCCCACCGCAGCCTCGGCACCCCCTCGCGGACGTCGGCGCGCAGCGACCGCGTCAGCACCGGCTCGGGCACGGAGACCCGTCGGTCGCGCGACACCACCTGACGCACCTCGTGGCCGACGACGTCGTAGCCGCGGCTGCCCCACAGGCGGACGTCGTCACGCGGCACGTCGTCCCGGTACCGGTCGAGCAGCAGGCGCCGGTTGACCAGCGACCGCTCGAACCGGCCGGGCGCTCGCGACTCGTGGTGCAGCACCAGCGAGTCGGGTCGCACCGTGAAGCGGCCAGGCCGCAGCCGGCACATCCGCAGGCCGAGGTCGACGTCCTCCATCCCGTTGTGGAAGAGGGGGTCGAAGCCGCCCAGTGCGAGCACGTCCGCTCGGCGCATGGCCAGGCTGGCAGCGGTGCAGGCGCTGAACCGCTCGTGCTCGATGCCCTCGGCGTCCTCCACGGGGAAGCCCTGCAGGAGCACGTGCGGGACGCCACCGGTGGCCGGGAACGCGATGCCGGCCGACTGGATCGACCCGCTCGGGTAGATCAGCAGCGACTGGGCCCCGTGCACCGTCGGGTCGTCGAGCGCGGCCACGAGCGGCTCGAGCCAACCGGTGCGCACCTCCGTGTCGTTGTTGAGGAACACCACGACGCGGCCCGAGGTGCTGGGCAGTGCGAGGTCGTTGCCCAGCGCGAACCCGCGGTTCACCGGCTGGTGCAGCACGCGCGCGATCGGGAACTCCAGCGGCAGCGAGTCGAGCGCGACCGCCTCGTCCGCCGGGCAGCCGTTGTCGACGACGACGACCTCGACCCGGGTGGGCGGGTCGTCGGTGCCACCGGTCGCCTCCCACGCGGCGAGCGCCGCGTCGTACGCCTCGCTCACCCGCAGCACCGCCTGCCGGGTCAGCCGGTGGTCGGCGTGCGTCGGGACGACGACCGAGACCAGGTCGTCGACCGGTTCGACGGGCGCCGACCAGTCGACGAGGTGACGGTGCAGCACCACCTGGTGCCACGACGGCAGCTGCTCGACGTCGGTGCGGGGCCGGTCTCGCAGCGGGGTGGCCGCCACCGCAGCCGCCTCGCGGGCAGCCGACGTCCTGGCGCCGACCCGCTGCAGCACCGGCACCGGCCCGCGGCCCAGCAGCCGCAGCTCGAGGTCGTGCAGGGCCGCGCAGTGCACCTCGGCGTCGACGCCGCCGAGCTCGACGAGCACGTCGCGACGCACGACCAACCCTGCGGGGTGGCCCTGGACGCCGACCAGGGAGCGCTCCGACGTGACGGGCCCCACGCAGTACCAGGGGACGTCGTCGCCGCTCAGCCGTTCGACGACGTCGTACGCCGCCTCGGCGCCCTCGGCGGCGGCGAGGCCCACGACGCCCGCGAGGTGCTCCGGCAGCCAGTCGCAGGTCGGGGGGCAGAACGCCACCCAGCTGCCGGTCGCGGCCGCGGCGCCCGCGGCGAGGGCCGCCGACCGGTCGGGGCCGTCGGTCGCGAGCAGCCGCACGCGGTCGTCGCCGAGCCGGTCGACGACCTCCGCGACCTCCGCGCCGCGCGCGGCGGGGTGCACGACCAGCACCTCGAGGTCGCGCAGCGTCTGCTGCAGCACCGAGTCGAGGCCGGCGGCCAGGTCGGGCGTCGGGGCCCCGGTGGGCACCACGACGCTGACGAGCGGTGCGCCGGGCGTCGCCGCCGGCAGCTCGCGGTGGGCCGTGTCGGCCACCGGCGGCTCGGCCACCCAGGGGGACGTCGTCACCTGGCGACGCTGCACCCACTCGCGCCGCCGCGCGCGCATCCAGTCGGCCAGCCCCTCGGGCTCCGCAGCGGTGTCGGGCCGGTACCAGGGTGCTGGCTCGAACCCCTGGGCGGCGCCGCGCTCGAGGTAGTGCCGGGTGACGCCTCGCGGGTACCGGCTCGCCTCGCGGTGCGCACGCTGGTAGCTGCGGTAGGCCATGAGCGGCTGCGTCGACGCCGTGGCCATCCGCGGGTCGCTGAGGTAGGCGACCAGCGGGTTGTGGTCGCCGATCACGTCGGCGTACCGCTTCATCAGGTGCCGGTGGTCGAAGAGCGGGTGCGCCGTGTGGCCCTGGGCGCAGCCCGTCTCGAGGTAGTGCGTCGCGGCCTCGACCGGGTCGGTGGAGCACCCAGCCGTCGCGGCGTACCACTCCGGGTCGAAGAGCCCGCTGTCGAGCACCAGCTGCACCGTCGACGTGGGTGCCTGGGCGGCCACCCGGGAGGCGGCGGTGCGCAGCCTCCGCGTCAGGCGGCGTCGGCCCGGCTCGGCCGGCGTGCGGCCGGCGTCCGGGTTCGGGGGGACGCTGGGGTCGCTCATCAGCGGTGCAGCCGCCGACGGACGCCGCGGGCGGCTCGACGAGCGAGCGCCTTCGCCTCGACGCCGATCGGCGCCTGCCCGGTGGCGAGCCGCAGCTGGGCGCGGGCCTCGTCGCGCTGGCGCGACAGGCGGCGGGCGAGGGCGCGGTTCTCGTCGGCGCGGTCGCGCTCGGCGTCGCGCTCGCGCTCGAGCTCCATGAACTGGCGCCCGAGCGCCGCCTGGGCCTCGACGAACGACGCGTCGAACGGCTCGTCGTCCTGGTCGGCGAGCAGCGGTGCGAGCAGGTCGGGCGCGTGCGCACCGGCCTGCAGGCCGGCCAGGTGATCGTGCAGCCACCGGTCCTCGCGGAACCACCCCTCGCGGGCTCCCTCGAGCAGCTCGGCGGGTGACGGCTGGCGGAGCATGTAGGCCGGCATCAGCCGCCCGGCGAGCGCCCGCCGGTAGTCCTTCATGCCGTGGTGGTTCTTGCTGGGCCGCAGGTCGGGGCTGGCCTCGTAGGCCCGCCCGGCGTGCAGCACCTTCTGCTCGAACTGCTGCCAGGAGCGCCAGGGGACGTGCAGCACCTCGAGGGCGACGTCGGGGTCGGGCTGGCCGTTGCTCTCGATGGACACGAAGTGGTTGCCCTGTGCCACGACGACGTCCGGCTCACCCCGGTGCACCGCATCGGGGGTCGGCTGGGCGTTGATGCCGATCTCCTGCAGCTGCTCGTCGCTGCGCAGGTCGCGCCACACCAGCCGCGAGAAGCCGCTCCCGCGCACCGCCGGTCGGCCCACCAGGTTGGTGACCGGCACGGTGAAGGCGTTCAGCGACAGGGGGGTGCGCTCGAGCGCGGCACGCAGGGTGAGGCGCTTGTCGACGGGCACCCAGAACTCGTCGGCGTCGATGTTCAGCACCCAGTCGGCGGCGTGCTCGGTCCTGGCGCGCCGGGCCATCGCCGTGACCACCGAGTGCTGCTGCTTGCGGTGCACCGGGTCGTGGTGCAGCTCGACCAGGCCGAGGTCCGCGTACCGCTGCAGGACCTCGGTGGTGCCGTCGACCGACCCGTTGTCGGTGACCACGACGAGGTCGGGCTCCTGGGCGAGCGTGTGCTCGATGACCGCTGCGATGACGTCGATCTCGTCGCGGACCATGACCGTGACGACGAACCTCATGGGCCGCATCCTAGGGTCGGCGAACCGGCCGGTGGGTGGTCGGTGCCGCCGTCACCTCGCTCGAAGGTGCTGCGCAGCGGGAAGTACCCGGTCAGGAACTCCCGGACCACGCGCTCCTGCTCGGCGGGGTCGAGCCGGCTGCTGTCGTGGTCGTTCAGGCAGAACACGTCGTAGTCCCGCCGACGCAGCAGCCCGGCCAGGCGGGGGCCCGACCCGGGGTCGGAGACGTCGGCGTAGAAGTACCGCAGACCGCCTCTGGTGGCCCGGCCGGTCTGGTACCCGTAGCCGTGGTGCAGCGAGGGCACGATCGAGTAGTCGGCGTCGTCGCGGAACTGGTGTGCGGCGGTGTCGGCGAACACCTGCGGGTGGCGCTGCTCCAGCTCGACCAGGACGTCGCGGCGCTGGGTGATCGGGACGTGCTTGTACTTGTGGGTCGTGACGACGCCGAACTCGTCGTGCAAGAGGTCGCGGTTGTTCTTGGCGGCGCTCATCCCGGGCATGTCGGTGGGCCGGGCCCGGCCCAGCCCGAGCTTCGACGTCGAGGGGAAGAACCTGGACACGCCGTTCGACTGGAAGAACAGGTCGGGTGCGACCGGCCGGCCGAAGAACACGTCGTCGTTCAGGTACAGGTAGTGGTCGGCGAGCCCGGGCAGGTGGTGCAGCTGGGACTCGATCGCGTGCGAGTTGAAGGTCGGCAGCCGGCCGCGGTCGCCGAACAGCTCGCGATGGCTCACCACCCGCACCCTGGGGTTCGTGGTGTCGAGCCAGTCCGGCACCTGGTCGTCGGTCACCAGGTACACGGTGCGGATCCAGTCGGCGTACGCCTCCAGCGAGCGCAGCGAGTACCGCAGCTCGTCGTAGCTGGTGAAGCGTGAGGAGTTGGCCGCGAACTCGTGCACCGGCCGGCCGGCCGCCGCCAGCGCCGCCTGCTTGCGTTCGCGCCAGGCGGGGTCGGCGCCGTCGACCCAGGTGTAGACGGCGTCGACGGGGAAGGTGACGTCGAGCTCGTGCACCGCGCCGACGGCCGGCAGCCCGCGGCGCGGCACGCCGTCGACCTCGGTGGAGAGCGGCTCGCTGCGCGGGTCGAGGACGTCGGTCCAGCGGTTGCGCCGGGGCGCGACGAGGGTGCCGGGCGCGAGCTCCTCGCCGGTGACCAGCGCCGGCTGCGGCTGGTCGAGCTCGGTCCAGAGCTCGAGGTCGCACCCGAACGCCGAGCCGGCGAGCGGCGAGCCGGAGGGGCTGCACCACGGCTCGTGCACCCGCCACACCAGGTGCGGTCCGAGGGTGCCCAGCCGCTCGATCGGCACCGGGCGGCCGACCGACCTGCCGACGACCCGGCTCACGTGCACCGGCCGGCCGCGAGCGGCGCGCTGCAGGGCGGCGAGCGCGGCGTCCGCGTCGCGGGCGGCGACGGCGACGACGCGTCGGCGGTTGGTCGGGGCGTCGACCACGACCACCGGGACGCCGTCGGCGGTGAGCGCGCCCAGCACGAGTGCCGCGTTGGCGGCGAGCAGCTCGCCGGACACGAAGCGTTCGGTCACCCGTGCGGTGACCACCTCGTGCAGCATGTCGACGGCCAGCGTCGGCACGGTGTACCGGCCGCGCGTGCGTCGGTGCAGCGCGCTGGCGCGCTGCTGCCGGACCCTGCGCTGCGCCGTGGTCTCGCCGGTCACCAGGTCGCGCGCGCCGTCCCACACGCTCGCGGGCAGGGCCCGGTGCGCTGCCTGGGCGAGGCGTCCGGGCACCAGGTCGGCCAGCCTCACCACTCGTCACCGCCTCGTTCAGGACATCAGGGTGGCCGAGAGTCTATGCAGCCGACGCCGCTGCGCAGGCACGGGGCCGCACGGTCAGAAGAGCACCGTCGAGGTGTCGAGGCCGGGGTCGGTCTCGGCCAGGGCGCCGGTGCGGACGAACGTGCAGTCGAGCTCGATGACGCGCCCGTCGGCCTCGCGGCTCACCGGGTAGCAGCCGGTCAGGGCGAAGCCGGCCTGCTCGTACGCCGTCATCGCCTCGGGCAGCCTGGGGGCGCCGTCGTAGATGCTGAGCAGCGAGGCCTCGGCCTGCATGGCGACGACGTCGCGCACGCGGTCGCCGAGGCCGCGGAAGACCTCGAGGTCGTAGCCCTGGGTGTCGGTCTTCAGGTAGACCCGAGGGTGCTCGACGCCGGCGGCCCGCAGCGGCTCCAGCAGCTCGTCCAGGAGCGCGTCGAGCCGGTGCACCGGCACCTCGACCACCTCGGTGCCGTCGTCGTCGAGGGCCTCGAAGCGCTCGCGGCCGTAGGCGTTCGCGTCGCGGATCGAGCTGAACTCGCGCTGCACCCGCATCGAGGCGGTGCCGGGCTCGCTGCCGAGCGCCACCCGTCGCACCGTCCAGCCCGGGTCGTCCGCGGCCGCCCGCTCGAGCTGCGCGGCGTGCACCGGCACCGGCTCGAACGACACGATGCGCCCGGTGTAGCCGCCGTCGCGGATCGAGCGGGCGAACTGCCCGACGTTCGCGCCGACGTCGAGCACCAGGTCGACGGCGTAGCGCTGCAGCAGCCACGAGACGTGGCGGTCGCCGAGCAGCTTCAGGGTGTGCGTCTCGAGGAGCGGGTCGACGTCGCGCCGGGTCACCAGCCAGGCGCCGCCGTCGACGTGCGACACCTGCGTCGGCGTCCGGTCGGTCTCGGCGTCGACGAGCCACACCCGCTCGGTGACCGCGTGCGTGCGGGCGGCCGGGCGGCGCCTGTCGAGCACGACGCGGCCGGGGCCGAGCGCGAACGCCGCGACGCCGGCGCGACGCAGCACCCGGTGATCCAGTCGGGCGGCGAGCCGCGACGCCGCGGC
>NZ_BAAHBM010000122.1:0-7516 GCF_054776675.1 Angustibacter aerolatus | reverse complement strand
CGACCCGACCAGCCGCTGCTCGCCGTGTACCGCCGCGGCCCGCTGCGGGTGGCGCTCGCCGCGGCCGCTGCCGGCGGGCGGGTGCGCGACGTCGTCGCCCGGCTGCGGGTCGAGCGCGTGCCGGTCGGGGAGGCGTCGCTCGACGTCGACACCCCGGCCGACCTGCGCCGCGCACTGCACCTGCTCGCTCCGTAGGGTGCTGACCGTGCGAGCGATCACGATCAGCGAACCCGGCGGCTCCGACGTCCTGCGGCCGGCGGAGGTGCCGGACGCCGTGGCCGGGCCGGGCGAGGTGCTGGTGCGGGTCGCGGCCGCGGGTGTGAACCGCGCCGACCTCATGCAGCGCCAGGGTGCCTACGCGCCGCCGGTCGGTGCGTCGCCGTACCTCGGGCTCGAGGTGAGCGGCACGGTCGAGGCGCTGGGCGAGGGCGTCTCGGGCTGGGCGGTGGGCGACGAGGTGTGCGCGCTGCTCAGCGGCGGCGGGTACGCCGAGCTGGTGGCGGTGCCGGCCGGCCAGCTGCTGCCGGTGCCCACCGGGCTCGACCTGGTCGACGCGGCCGCGCTGCCCGAGGTCGTGTGCACGGTGTGGAGCAACGTCTTCATGACCGCGAACCTGCAGCCCGGCGAGACGCTGCTCGTGCACGGGGGCGGCAGCGGCATCGGCACCATGGCGGTGCAGCTGGCGACGGCGGCGGGCGCCCGGGTGGCCGTGACCGCCGGGTCGGCCGAGAAGCTGGCGTTCTGCCGGTCGCTGGGCGCCGAGGTGCTGGTGAACTACCGCGACGAGGACTTCGTCGAGCGGCTGCACGCCGCCACCGACGGCCGCGGTGCCGACGTCGTGCTCGACACGATCGGTGCGAAGTACCTGGCGCGCAACGTCGAGGTGCTGGCGGTGAACGGCCGGCTGGTGGTGATCGGCCTGCAGGGCGGGCGGAAGGCCGAGCTCGACCTCGGTGCGCTGCTCATGAAGCGCGCGGCGGTGATCGCGACGTCGCTGCGGCACCGCCCGCTCGGCGAGAAGGCGGCCGTCGTCGCCGCCGTCCGCGAGCACGTGTGGCCGCTCGTCGAGGCCGGCCGCGTGCGCCCGATCGTGCACGAGCGGCTGCCCCTGGCCGAGGCCGCCCGCGCGCACGACGTCCTCGAGGCGTCGTCGCACACCGGCAAGCTGCTGCTGACCGCCTAGCCCTCAGCCGAGGCCGGGCACGACCTGCACCTTGCGGCAGTCGCCGGAGCGCAGCACCGTCAGCGCCTCGGGGTAGGCCGGCAGCGGCAGGCGGTGGCTCACCAGGGTGGCGGTGTCGACCGCGCCGGCGGCCAGCAGGCCGAGTGCGCGCTCGAACGAGTAGGCGAACGACTTCGAGCCGACCAGCCGGATCTCGCGGTCGAACAGGTCGTAGGGGCTGAGCGGCACCCGCGCGCTCGGTGCGGCCACCCCGAACTGCAGGTAGGTGCCGCGCCGCGCGACCCGTCCGATCGCGTCCTCGATGGCCGCGGGGTGGCCGGTGGCGTCGACGACGACGTCCCAGCCCTGCGGCCGGTCGAGCTCGGCGGCGCTGGTCGCCGTCGCCGCGGCACCGAGGGCGCTCGCGACCTCGAGCTTGGCCGGCAGCACGTCGACGACGTCGACCGCGGCGGCGCCGACGCGCTGCAGCAGCTGCGTCATCAGCAGCCCCATCGTGCCGGCGCCGACGACCAGCACCCGCGCGCCGAGCACCTCGGCGACCCGGCCGAGCGAGTCGAGGCCGTGCACCGCGCAGCTGACCGGCTCGACGAGCGCCGCGTCGGCGGTGCCGACCCCCTCGGGCAGGTGGATCGCGTTGGTGGCCGGCACCAGCACGAGGTCGGCGCAGCCCCCGTCGCGCGTCTCGCCGATCCCCTGCCGGTCGGTGCACTGGTTGTCGCGGGCCGCCCGGCAGGCGGCGCACACGTGGCACGGCAGCGCCGGGTCGACGGCCACCCGGTCGCCCACGACGTGCGTCCGCACCTCCCGCCCGACCGCGACGACCTCGCCGGCGACCTCGTGCCCGGGCGTGAACGGGAACGGCAGGTCGAGCTCGCCCGACAGGAAGTGCAGGTCGGTGCCGCAGACACCCGCCGCGGCCACCTGCACCACGACGTCCGTCGGACCGGGCACCGGGTCGGGACGCTCGACGAGCTGCACGACGCCGGGGGCGGCGAAGACGACGGCCTGCACGGGGACCTCCTGGGACGACGGGTGCGGACGCGGGTCGTCCCCGCTCCGTCGCACGCGGAGCGGGGACGACCTCGTGGCCAGGCGCGGCCGGGTGGGACGGCTACTGCTGCGCCTGGGCGACCTTCTCGGCGAGCGGCTGCGCCTGGTCGAGCGCCTGGTCGACCGTGGTCTTGCCGGTCATCGCCTCCGAGATCATCTGCGTGACCTCGGTGCCGAGGTCGGCGAACTCCGGGATGTCGACGAACTGGACGCCGACGGTCGGCCGGGGCTGCGCGCCCGGGTCGTTGGGGTTCGCGGACTCGATGGACTTCAGCGTGATGTCGCCGAACGCCGCCGACACCTTCTGGTACTCCGGCAGCGAGTAGGTGCTCGCACGCTTGCCCGACGGCACGCGCGACCAGCCGAGCTTCTCGCCCGACAGCTTCTCGTAGTCCTTGCTCGTCGCCCACAGCATGAACTTCGAGGCGGCGTCCGACTTCTTCGTGGTCTGCGGCATCACCCACGCCCAGGTCCACAGCCAGCCGGACGGCTTGTCGACGGCCTCGGTGGGCGCCCACGCGTAGCCGACCTTGCCGGCCACCTCGCTGGACGCCGGGTCCTCGACGCTGCCCGCGGCCGACGTCGCGTCGTACCACATGGCGGTCTTGCCCTGGCCGAACGAGCTGAGGCACTGGGTGAAGCCGGCCTGCGCGGCACCGGGCTCGCCGTGCTTGCGCACCAGGTCGACGTAGAAGTTCACGGCCTTCTTGAACTCCGGCGCGTTCACCTTCGCCTGCCAGTCCTTCGTGAACCAGGTGCCGCCGAAGGTGTTGACGACGGTGGTGAGCGGGCCGCCCTGCTCGCCCCAGCCCGGCAGCCCGCGCAGGCAGATGCCCTTCATGCCCGGCTCGGCGCCGTCGACCTTCGCGGCCAGGTCGGCGACCTGGGTCCAGGTCGGGTGCTCGGGCATGGTCAGACCCTTGGCCTTGAACACGTCCTTGCGGTACATGAGGAACGAGCTCTCGCCGTAGAACGGCAGGCCGTACAGCTTGTCGTCGCTGGTGAGCGACGCGGTGATCGGCTTCAGCAGGTCGGCGCGGTCGTAGCTGCTGTCCTTGTCGGCGTACGACCCGACCTCGTGCAGCCAGCCGTTCTTCGCCCAGATCGGCACCTCGTACGCGCCGACGGTGGCCACGTCGTACTGGCCGGCCTTCGTGGCGACGTCCTGGGTCACCTTGTCGCGCAGGCTGTTCTCGTCCAGCACGGTGTAGTTGACCTTGATGCCGGTGTCCTTGGTGAACGTGTCGGCGGTGATCTTCTGGATGTCGGTCATCTGCGGGTTGCTCACCATGAGCACGTTGATCGACTGCGCGCCGCCGCTGCTGCCGGCGCTGTCGCTGCCCGCACCGGCGCCGCTGCAGGCGGTGGCGACCAGCGCCACCGCGATGCCGGCTGCTGCGGTCGTGGCCGCACGTCTGCTGGACCTGGGCACGCGGTCTCCTTCGTCGTCGTCGACGCTCCGCCGCGTCCGCGACGTCGCCCGCTCAGCGTCGCCGCGGCTGACACCGGTGTCAAGACACGGTGCGCAACGATCTGGACGGGGTCGGCGCCGCCCGGGCGACCGAGGTGGTTTCCTGTCCGTCGTGTCCACCATGCGTGAGGTCGCGGCCCACGCCGGCGTCAGCCTGAAGACGGTCTCCCGCGTGGTGAACGACGACCGCTACGTCTCCGACGAGCTGCGCGAGCGCGTGCGGCGCGCGGTCGTCGAGCTGCAGTACGTGCCGAACACCGTGGCTGTCACCTTCCGCCGCGGGCGCGACGCCGCGATCGGGGTCGCCGTGCCCAGCGTCGGCGATCCCTTCTTCGCCGCCGTCGTCGAGGCCGTCGAGGGCGAGGCCCGCCGGCGCGGCTACGCCGTGATCGTCACCAGCCTGGGCAACCTGCCGGACGACGAGCGGCCGGCGATCCTGGCGCTGCTGCAGCGGCAGGTGGTCGGGCTGATCGCCACCCCGACCGACCCCGACCAGTCCTACCTGCGCAGCTGGCAGCCGCGCACCGCGATGGTCTTCATCGACCGGCTCCCCGGGCAGATCCGGGCCGACACGGTGCGGCAGGACGACGAGGCGGGCGGGTACCAGGCCACCGCCCACCTGCTCGAGCACGGGCACCGACGGGTCGCCTTCCTCGGGGACGACGACGGCTTCCGCACCACGGCGCTGCGGCTGGACGGCTACCGGCGGGCCCTGCGCGAGGCCGGCGTCGACGACGACCCGGCGCTCGTCCGGCTCGGCGACATCGGGGTCGACGCCCTGACCGCCGAGGTCGACGCCCTGCTGGGCGCCGACGACCCGCCGTCCGCGGTCTTCTCCTCGAACGCCCGCGCGACCCGGTCGTTCCTGCACGCGCTGCACCGCCTCGACCGGCACCCGGCCTACGTCGGGTTCGGCGACTTCCCGATGGCCGACCTGCTGAGCCCGTCGGTGACCGTCGTCGACCAGGACCCCGAGGCCATGGGCCGGATCGCCGTCGAGCGGCTGTTCGACCGCCTCACCGACCCGGATCGCCGGCTGCGCCGCACCGTGCTGCTGCCCGTGCAGCTGATCGGTCGCGGGTCGTGCGGCCCGGGCTGCTCGCTGCGCTGACCGGGCCGCCCGCCCTGCTGCCCGCTTGACGCGCCACCTGCATACCGCGTATACCTGCACGTCAGACGCACCATACTCGGTATAGGGGGTTCGACCGTGTCAATCCGGCAGGGGATGCTGGCGCTGCTCGCCGAGCAGCCGATGTACGGCGCGCAGCTGCGCGCGCAGTTCGAGCGGCGCACCGGCGGCACCTGGCCGCTGAACGTCGGGCAGGTCTACACGACGCTGGCCCGGCTCGAGCGGGACGGGCTGGTCGAGGGCGCCGGTGCGGCCGACGCCGACGGGCGCATCCAGTACCGCCTCACCGCCGAGGGCGACGAGGAGGTGCGCCGCTGGTGGCGCACGCCGGTCGACCGCGCCGACCACCCGCGCGACGAGCTGGCGATCAAGCTCGCGCTGGCCGTCACCGTGCCCGGCGTCGACGTGCCGGGGGTGCTGCAGACCCAGCGCACGCAGACGCTGCGCGGCCTGCAGGACCTCACCCGGCTCAAGCAGCGCGCCTCCGCGCAGGACGACCTCGCCTGGCTGCTGGTGCTCGACAACCTCGTCTTCGCCGCCGAGGCCGAGGTCCGCTGGCTCGACCACGTCGAGGCGAGCCTGCTCCGGCGCGCCCGCACGGCCTCGGCCGTGCCGGCCGTCGACCTCGTGCACCCGGCCGACGACGTGCGCCTCGACGCCGGCGCGCCCGACCGCACCGAACAGCCGGCCAGGTCGCGGCGTCCGGCCCGGGGCGGTGCGCGATGACCGCCACCGTCACCAGCAGCGCCACCGGCACGACCGGCACCGCGCCCGTGCTCGAGCTGCGCGACGTCAGCCGGGTGCACGGCGAGGGCGAGACGGCGGTGCACGCGCTGCGGCACGTCGGCCTCGCCGTCCGGCCCGGTGAGCTGGTCGCCGTCATGGGACCGTCCGGCTCCGGCAAGTCGACGCTGCTCACGATCGCCGGTGGGCTCGACAGCCCGACGTCCGGCGAGGTGCTGGTCGAGCAGCGGCCGCTTTCCGGGCTGTCCCGGGCCGAGACGGCCGCGCTGCGCCGCCGCTCGCTCGGGTACGTGTTCCAGGACCTCAACCTCGTGCCGGCGCTGACCGCCGTCGAGAACGTCATGCTGCCGCTCGAGCTCGACGGGCAGCGCACCTCGCAGGCGCGCCGGCAGGCGCTCGCCGCCCTCGACGAGGTGGGGGTCGCCGACCTCGCCGAGCGGTTCCCCGACGAGATGTCGGGCGGCCAGCAGCAGCGCTGCGCCATCGCCCGCGCGCTGGTCGGCGACCGCCGGCTGGTGCTCGCCGACGAGCCGACCGGGGCCCTCGACTCCGAGACCGGCGAGGCCGTGCTGCGCGTGCTGCGCGCCCGGGTCGACGCCGGGGCGGCCGGCCTGCTGGTCACGCACGAGGCCCGGCACGCCGCCTGGGCCGACCGCGTGGTCTTCCTGCGCGACGGCGTCGTGGTCGACACCACCGGTGACTCGCGCGGCCCCGAGCAGCTGCTGGGCGACGGCTCGTGAGCGCCCGGACGTCCGCAGCCGGCTGGCGGGTGGCGCGTCGCATCGCGCTGCGCGAGCTGCTGCGCAACAAGGCCCGCAACGCGCTCGTCGTCGTGCTGGTCGGCGTGCCGGTGCTGCTCACCACGCTCGTCGCCACCGTCTACGCGACCGACCAGGTGTCCGCCGTCGAGAACCTGCCGTTCGTGCTGGGCACGACGCAGGCCGAGCTGAAGCCGCAGGGCCGCCAGCCGGTGCAGCAGGACGCCACGCTCGGCAACTTCGGCCCGGCCCCCGACGCGGCCGCGCCCGCCCCGGGCGCGGTCGAGCGCGACTGGACGCCGGCGGAGATGCAGCGGCTGACCGGCGGCAGCGTGCTCGAGCTGCGCGAGGCCGGCACCGCCGTCCGCACCGAGCGCGGCCGGCTGCAGGCCAACCTGCTGCTGCGCGACACCGCCGACCCGCGGCTGGCTCCGACGCTGCGGCTCGTCGACGGCCGGCTGCCCCGGTCGGACGGCGAGGCCCTGGTCTCCCGCAGCCTCGTCGCCCGCGGCTTCGGCGTCGGGCACGACGTCACCGTGGGCGCCGCGACCCTGCGCGTGGTCGGTGTGTCCGACGCCTCGAGCGAGGGGTTCGCCCGCTACACCGTCGTGGCCCGGCCCGGCGCGGCCGTCGGCGAGGTCAGCACCCTGTCGCCGCGCTACCTGCTCGACCGCCCGGCCCCCGTCACCTGGGCGCAGGTGCGCGAGCTGAACCGCGCGGGGCTCCTCGTGCTGTCGCGGGCCGTCGTCGAGCACCCGCCGGCGACGACCCCCGTGGACGGCGGCGGGGGCGACGCACAGGCCCGGGCGGTGCTGGTGCTGCTGGTGTTCTCGATCGTGCTCGAGGTGGTGCTGCTGGCCGGGCCGGCCTTCGCGGTCGGTGTGCGCCGGCAGCAGCGACAGCTCGCCCTGCTGGCCGCCGCCGGCGCGACGCCGCGCGACGTGCGCCGGGTCGTGCTCGCACAGGCCCTGCTCTCTGGCGTGCTCGCGTCCGTCCTCGGCAGCGCGCTCGGGGTGGCGGCCGCCGCGGTGACGGTGCGGGTGCTGCCCGCCCTGAGCCCGACCACGGTGCTCGGACCGTTCGACGTCGACTGGCGCTCGACCCTCGCCGCGAGCGCGCTGGGGGCGCTCGCGTCGCTGGCCGCCGCCGCCCTCCCGGCCCGCACGGCGGCCCGGCTCGAC
>NZ_BAAHBM010000121.1:0-7879 GCF_054776675.1 Angustibacter aerolatus | reverse complement strand
GCACGCCGCGACGGTGCTCGACCTGGCCGCCCACCACGACGCCCTGCGCGGCGAGCTCGGTGCGGCGCGGGTGGCCGCGACGTCCGACCCGCTCACCGGCGTCGGCAACCGCCGCGGCTGGGACGACGCGCTGCACCGCGCCCGCGAGCTGGTCGCCGACGGGACGCCGGTCTCGGTGGTGGCGATCGACCTCGACGGCCTGAAGCTGGTGAACGACACCGCGGGCCACGCGGCCGGCGACGAGCTCATCGTCGCGGCGGCCCGCGCCCTGCGGGACGGCGTGCGCGCCGAGCTCGACGTCGTGGCCCGGCTCGGCGGCGACGAGTTCGCGCTGGTGCTGCCCGGCGTCGGCGCCGCGCCCACGGTGATCGCGGCTCGGCTGCGGCGGGCGCTCGAGCGGGTGGTGACGCCGAGCGGGCTGCGGCTGCGCTCGTCCGTGGGTGCCGCGACCTGCCCGCCGCGCGGCGACCTCGACGACGCGGTGCGGGCCGCCGACGCCTCGATGTACGACGACAAGCGGGCGCGCCGGGGCGGTCGCTGACCGGGGCGGCCCCGGCGCGGCATGATGACCGGGCACCGCCGTCTCCGAGAGGTCGCCATGCCCGCCGCGCCGAGCGTCAGCTACTCCATCACCGTCCGCCTCGAGCTGCCGGCACGGCCCACCGCCGTCAGCGAGCTCACCGCGGCGGTCGAGCGGGGCGGCGGCATCGTCACCGCGCTCGACGTCACCGCGTCCGGCGCCTCGCGCGTGCAGGTCGACCTCACCTGCGCCGCCCGCGACGTCGGGCACGCGAACGACCTGGTCGAGCAGCTGCGGGCGCTGCCCGGCGTCGAGATCGGCAAGGTCAGCGACCGCACCTTCCTGATGCACCTCGGCGGCAAGCTGAGCGTCGAGTCGAAGGTGCCGATCCGCAACCGCGACGACCTCTCGCTCGTCTACACCCCCGGCGTGGCGCGGGTCTGCGTCGCGATCGCCGAGCACCCCGACGACGCCCGCCGCCTCACGATCAAGCGCAACACCGTGGCCGTGGTCAGCGACGGCTCGGCGGTGCTCGGCCTGGGCAACATCGGGCCGCTCGCCGCGCTGCCGGTCATGGAGGGCAAGGCCGCCCTGTTCAAGCGGTTCGCCGGCATCGACGCGTTCCCGATCTGCCTCGACACCCAGGACACCGACGAGATCGTGGCGGCCGTGAAGGCCATCGCGCCGGTGTTCGCCGGCATCAACCTCGAGGACATCAGCGCCCCGCGCTGCTTCGAGATCGAGGCCCGGCTGCGCCGCGAGCTGGACATCCCGGTGTTCCACGACGACCAGCACGGCACCGCGATCGTCGCCCTCGCCGCCCTCACCAACGCCCTGCGCGTCGTGGGCAAGCAGCTGGCCGACGTCCGCATCGTGATGTCGGGCGCCGGCGCCGCGGGCACCGCGATCCTCGACCTGTTCCTCTACGCGGGCGCGCGCGACGTCGTGGTGTGCGACGTGCACGGCGTCGTCGAGCCGTCGCGCCCCGACATCGAGCCCGGCTCGGCGCTGGCCCGGGTCGCCGCGATCACCAACCCGCGGGGCGTCACCGGCACCCTGCGCGGCGCCCTCGCCGGCGCCGACGTGTTCCTCGGCGTCTCGGCCCCCGGCATCCTCGACGGCGCCGACATCGCCACCATGGCCGACGACTCCATCGTCTTCGCGATGGCCAACCCCGATCCAGAGGTCGACCCGGTCGCCGCCGCCGAGCACGCCGCCGTCGTCGCCACCGGCCGCAGCGACTTCGCCAACCAGATCAACAACGTGCTGGCGTTCCCCGGCGTCTTCCGCGGCCTGCTCGACGCGCAGTCGACGACGGTCGACGCGGAGGTGCTGCTGGCGGCCGCCCGGGCGCTCGCCGCGACGGTCAAGGACGACGAGCTGAACGCGACCTACATCGTGCCGAGCGTCTTCCACCCCGACGTCACGAAGGTGGTGGCGGCGGCCGTGCAGCAGGCCGCCGAGCGGTCCGGAGCGGCCAGGCACCCGCACGCCCGGCCCGACGGCATCGCGCCGGCCGAGGCCGGCGCGGCGCTGGACGCCGCGCCCACCGAGCCGGCGCCCGCCTCCTGATCCGGGGCCTCCTGCGGACGCGGCCCGCGCGGCACGTGAGAGCGTGACGGGGTGAGCACCGGCACCCGCGACCGCCTGCTGCTCGGCGCCGCCGTCGTGCTGCAGCTCGCGGTGCTCTACGCCCCGCGGGCCCCCTCGACCGGCCAGTCGATCGGGCTCGACAAGCTGGTGCACGCCGCGGTGTTCGGGCTGGTCGCCCTCGCGGCGGTGCGCTGCGGGCTGCGCCCGGGGCCGGTGGCGCTGGTGCTGGTGGCGCACGCCGTGGTGAGCGAGCTGCTGCAGGGGCACGTGCTGCCGCACCGCAGCGGCGACCCGTGGGACGCCGTGGCCGACACCGCCGGCGCGCTGCTCGGGCTCTGGGCCGCGCGACGGGGGCGCGCGTCGTGAGCGAGCCGCTCGAGCTGCCCTCGGGGCTGCCGCCCGGCCGCCTCGTGGGACGCCTGCTGGTCGCCGCGCCCGCGCTGCGGGAGCCGACGTTCGCCCGCACGGTGGTGCTGCTGCTCGACCACGGGCCCGAGGGCGCGCTCGGCGTGGTGCTGAACCGGCCGATGCAGGTCGAGGTCTCGGTCGTGCTGCCGCCCTGGCAGCCGCACGTCACCGCCCCCGGGGTGCTGTTCGAGGGCGGCCCGGTCGCGCTCGACTCCGCGCTCGGGCTGGTCGGCGTGCCCGGCGACGCCCCCGAGCCGGCCGGCGTCCGCCGCATCGCGGGCTCGCTGGCACTGGTCGACCTCGACACCGAGCCCGCCGACGTCGTGACGGCGCTGACCGGCGTCCGGGTGTTCGCGGGGTACGCCGGGTGGTCGGGCGGGCAGCTCGAGCGCGAGGTCGACGAGGGGTCCTGGTACGTCGTCGACGGCGAGCCCCGCGACCCCTTCACCGACGCGCCCGACGACCTGTGGCGCACCGTGCTGCGCCGCCAGCCCGGCGACCTCGCCTACCTCGCGACGTACCCCCAGGAGCCCGAGCACAACTGACCCCTCCCGCCGAGATGCGAGTACCGGTTCACGCGCGAGGCCCTCGCTGAACCGGTACTCGCATCTCGGCGGGGAGTCGCGGACGGGGGACGGGCTAGGGTCGCGGCCGTGACGGCAGCGGGGTGGCAGCGCGAGCAGGCGTGGACGCCGGGGCGCGGGTGGCACGCGCTGACCGCGCTGGTCGCGCTCGGGTCGCTGCTGCTGCAGCTCGTGCTCGTGGTCGGGCAGGACGGCGGCCCGGGGCTCGGCACCCGCCTGATCCGGTTCGTCGGCTACTTCACCGTGCAGAGCAACCTGCTGGTGCTGCTCTCGACCGGCCTGCTCGCGCTGCGCCCGGCGCTCGACGCGTGGTGGCTGCGGGTGCTGCGGCTCGACGCGATCGCCGGCATCGCCGTGACCGCCGGGGTGCACGCCGTCGTGCTGCGCCCGCTGCAGGACCTGCACGGCGCCGACCTGGTCGCCGACACCGGGCTGCACGTCGTCGTCCCGGCGCTCGCGGTGGTCGGCTGGCTGGCGTGCGGCCCCCGGCGGCGGGTCGACGTCGGCACGGTGGTGCTCGCGCTGGTCTGGCCGGTGGTCTACGTCGCGGGCACGGCCCTGCACGGTGCGGTGAGCCACTGGTACCCCTACCCGTTCACCGACGTCGACGAGCTGGGCTACCCGACGGTGCTGCGCAACGCGGCCGGCGTGCTGGTGCTGCTGCTGCTCGTGTGCCTGCTGCTGCTGGGCGTCGACCGCGTGCTCGGCAGCCGCCGTCCGCCGCGCGAGGTGCCCACCTACACTGCACGCTCATGAGCACCCTCGACCCCTTCGACGAGCCGGGCCGGCCCAGCGGCCCCGGCGGCCCCGGCACGCGCACCGCGACCATCGAGCGCGAGCAGGTCGAGGAGCAGACCGCGGAGCCGGGCGACCACGAGCGCTTCGCGCACTACGTGCGCAAGGAGAAGATCCTGGAGAGCGCGCTGTCCGGCGAGTCGGTGATCGCGCTGTGCGGCAAGGTCTGGGTGCCCGGCCGCAACCCCGACCGGTTCCCGGTGTGCCCGATGTGCAAGGAGATCTACGAGGGGCTGCGGGCGCCGGAGGACGGCGGCGAGTAGCCGCCACTTGACCAACTTCTTACCGTTCGTCCCTTCTCGACGGGACGACGAGCGGGTACGTTCCGCTCAGCCCGCGGCCTCCCGGCGCGGCTGACCGGAGGAGTCACATGCCCCGTCCCACCAGGCTGCTCGCGCCGCTGGCGCTCGGTGCCGCCCTGCTCGCCGCCCCCACCGCCGGGGCGGCCGTCGCCTCGGCCCCCGCGCTGCCCGGTGCCGCGAGCGCGACGTCGTGCCTCGAGCGCACCGGTGCCGTCGGCACCCGGCACGCCGGGCAGCGCGCCGACGCGAACGAGCTGACCGCCGCCCAGGTCGCCGCGATGGAGCGCTCGTTCGACCGGACGCTGGCCGCCAAGGGCCTGACCCGCGGCACCGCCGTGGCCCGCAGCGCCGCGAAGCCGTCGGCGGCGTTCACCGCGACCGTCGTGCCGGTCTACGTGCACGTGATCACCAGCGGCACCCGCGGCAAGGTCACCGCCACCCAGATCAGCAACCAGATCTCGGTGCTCAACGCGGCCTACAGCGGCACCGGCCTGTCGTTCAGGCTGACGTCGACCGACACCACGAACAACGCCGCCTGGTACGACCTGGCCGAGGGCAGCAGCGCCGAGAAGGCCATGAAGACCGCGCTGCGCAAGGGCGGCAAGAACGCGCTCAACCTCTACACCGCGAACCTGCAGGACGACCTGCTCGGCTGGGCGACCTTCCCCTCGTCGTACAAGGCCAAGCCCGCGATGGACGGCGTGGTCGTGCTCGACGCCTCGCTGCCCGGCGGCAGCGCCACGAACTACAACCAGGGCGACACCGGCACGCACGAGGTCGGGCACTGGGCCGGGCTCTACCACACGTTCCAGGGCGGCTGCTCGGGCTCGGGCGACTCGGTCAGCGACACCCCGGCCGAGGCCTCGCCGGCGTTCGAGTGCCCCACCGGCCGCGACACCTGCACCGCCCCGGGCACCGACCCGATCCACAACTTCATGGACTACACGTACGACTCCTGCATGAACACGTTCAGCGCCGGCCAGCGCACCCGCATCCAGCAGCAGTGGACGGCGTACCGGGCCTGATCGACCGGCATCGACCGGCATCGACCGGCACGGACCGGCGTGACCGACACGCGATAGCACGACCCCGAGGCCCCGCGGAGCACCGCGGGGCCTCGGCACGTCGCCCGCCGGATCGGGCTACCGTGATGCCACCGATGACTGCTTCCACCGACTCCGCCGCGCCCTCGTCCGTGCCGGGTACCCGCACCCGGCTGCGGGCCTGGCAGGCCGAGGCGATCGAGCGCTACGAGGTCGCCGACCCCGAGGACTTCCTCGTCACGGCCACCCCCGGTGCGGGCAAGACGACCTTCGGGCTGACGCTGGCGCTGCGGCTGAAGAGCCGCCGGCTGATCGACCGGGTGATCGTCGTCGCCCCGACCGACCACCTGCGCACCCAGTGGGCCGACGCCGCGGTGCGGACGGGCCTCGTGCTCGACCCGAACCTGCCGAACTCCGTCGGGCCGGTGCGGGCCGGCGCCGACGGCTACGTCACGACGTACGCGCAGGTCGCGGCGCACCCGCTGCTGCACCGCCGGCGCACCGAGAACAAGCGCACGCTGGTGATCCTCGACGAGGTGCACCACGCGGGCGACTCGCTGTCGTGGGGCGACGCGGTCACCGAGGCGTTCGACCCGGCCCGCCGTCGCCTCTCGCTCACCGGCACCCCGTTCCGCACCAAGCCGACCGAGCGCATCCCGTTCGTGCGCTACGTGTCGGCCGGCCCGGGCGAGCTGATGAGCGAGGCCGACTACGCCTACGGCTACCGCGAGGCGCTCGCCGACCACGTGGTGCGGCCGGTCGTGTTCGCGGCCTACTCCGGCGTCAGCCGCTGGATGAACAGCGCCGGCGAGGTGCTGGCCGCCCGGCTCGGCGAGGACAACACCAAGGCGGTCGAGGAGGCCGCCTGGCGCACCGCGCTCGACCCCGCGGGCGCCTGGGTGCCGCACGTCATCGCCGCCGTCGACGACCGCATCACCCACCTGCGCGAGCAGGGCATGGCGGACGCCGCCGGGCTGATCCTCGCCTCCGACCAGGACGCCGCCCGCGCCTACGCCAAGATCGCCCGCAAGATCACCGGTGAGGCGCCGCTGGTGATCCTCAGCGACGACCCGAAGGCCAGCCGGAAGATCCACGACTTCGAGCACGGCGAGGCCCGGCTCGCGGTGTGCGTGCGCATGGTCAGCGAGGGCGTCGACATCCCGCGCGCCGCCGCGCTCGGGTTCCTCACGTCGTACCGCACCCCGCTGTTCTTCGCCCAGGCCGTCGGCCGCGTCGTCCGCGCCCGCAACCCGCGCGAGACCGCCACCGTGTTCCTGCCCGCCGTGAAGCCGCTGCTGGCGCTCGCCGCGGCGATGGAGGAGCAGCGCGACCACGTGGTGCGCATCGCCGGGCCGGCGAGCGACGACCTGGACGCCGTCGAGCCGGCCGAGCGCGTCGAGTCCGAGGGCGACGTCGGCGAGTTCACCGCGCTGGAGGCCGAGGCCGAGTTCGCGCACGTGCTGCACGGCGGCCGGGCCATCGTCGCCGAGGCCCGCCCGCTCGGCGCCGAGGAGGAGGACTACCTCGGGCTGCCCGGCCTGCTGACGCCCGAGCAGACGGCGGCGCTGCTGGCCTCGCGCGACGTGCACCTGCGGCGGCGCACCAGCGGGCTGCGCGAGGCCGACGCCCTGGCGGCCGCCGAGCCGCCGCCCGTCACCGACGCGCCGCAGTCGTGGCGCGAGGTCGAGGCGCTGCGCCGCGAGGTCAACAAGCTGGTGTCGCAGGTGGCCGCGCGCACCGGCCGCAAGCACGCCGAGATCCACGTGCAGGTGCGCCGCGAGGTGCCCGGCCCGCCGTCGGCCAGCGCGTCGATCGACGTGCTGATGCGCCGCCGCGACCACCTGCTCGCCTGGGCCGGCTGACCTCCGCGGGGCTGGAACACGACGGGGGGCCCTCGCGTTGAGGGGTGCATGGCAACGCGTGCGATGACCCTTGAGAACCACGACCAGACCGTCGAGGACGGCATCGTCCTGATCGACTTCTGGGCCGACTGGTGCGGCCCGTGCCACCGGTTCGCGCCGGTGTTCGAGGCGGTCAGCGAGGCGAACCCCGACGTGACCTTCGCGAAGGTCGACACCGAGTCCGAGCAGGAGCTGTCGGCCCGCTACCAGGTGTCGTCGATCCCGATGCTCGTGGTCTACCGCGACGGCATCCCGGTGTTCGGCCAGCCCGGCGCCGTCCCGCAGCCGGCGCTCGAGGACCTGCTCAAGCAGGTGCGCGAGCTCGACATGGACGCCGTGAAGGCCGAGTACGGCCAGCGGCTCGCCGAGGCCCAGCAGCAGCAGGCGCAGCCGGCGCGCAGCGGCCGCTCGGCGACGGACCCGACCGCCTTCTGAGCACTAGCGTGGCGGGGTGAGCCCGCCCGGTGACACCACGGCCCCGGCCGAGCGCGAGCCCGAACGCTCGCAGACGCTCGACCGGGGCCTCGCCGTGCTCGGGCTGCTGGCCGAGCGCGAGCACGGCGCGACGGTCAGCGAGCTGGCCGCGCTGCTCGGGGTCGCCCGGCCCGTCGTCTACCGGCTGCTGGCGACGCTGGAGCACCGGCAGCTCGCGACCCGCGGCGCCGACGGCCGCGCCCCCCTCGGCCTCGGCGCGCTGACGCTGGCGGCCCGGGTGCAGCCGCTGCTGCGCGAG
>NZ_BAAHBM010000120.1:0-8008 GCF_054776675.1 Angustibacter aerolatus | reverse complement strand
GCGCCGGCTGCCAGCCGGCCCACGACACCGGCGCCGCGCACGGCCCGGGGCAGGCGCAGCACGCGGGTGGTGGGCACGTCGGTGCCGGCCGCCGCGCGGTGCCGCGGGGTCCGGGCCGTCGCGCAGATCGCGGCGTGGGTGTCTCGGGCCATACCCGAACACCGGACTAGTCACACCCCACCTGAAGCACGGCCCCGAGCCGTTCATCCGTGTGGAGCAACGAGCGGCCGCGTGCGTGTGACGCACGTCGCGCCGCCGAGGTGACTAGTCAGTCCGGGCCATGCGGTCACCGTGGGTGGCCGGTCGCCTCGTCCGGCCCAGCGGACGGCCCGGGACGCACCGCGCCCCGTCACCGGCGGTGCGGTGACGGGGCGGCGAGCGGGGTGGAGCGAGTGGTGCGGGTGCTGCGTCAGGCGCGGACGCCGCGACGGCGGGTGGCCGTCACGAGCAGCGCGCCGCCGACGACCAGGGCCAGGCCGGCCCCGCCCCAGACGGCGACGTCGGTGCCGGTGCGCGGCAGGGCCGCGTTGCTGGCGCTGGTGTTCGCGACCTCGGCGTCGTTCGCGGCGACCGAGACGCCGGAGACGGTGACCGACGGCGTGGAGGCCGGGTAGTCGTCGTTCCCCGCGGCCATGGCGGCGGCGGGCACGCTCACGACGGCGGCGACGCACAGAGCCGCGGCGGCGGCGGAACGACGGACGGTGCTGCGCATGGATGGACCCCTACTCGATGCAGTGGAAGGCGCTCTGCCTGCTCGACGGAACGCTACCTGTTCGGGTTCGCCCCGCGCAGGAAGACGGCCGAACGGGGCACGCACCGTGACCCTGCGTCGTGGGCGCGGCTACCGAGCGGCGTCGGGGCGCACCGTCACCACGGTGCGTGACGTCGTCAGCGGCGGGTCGACGTGCACCATGCGGCGGCCACCGGACAGGTCGAGCTCGAGCCGCCGGGTCTCGCCGCGCGGCACGGTGAGCGTCGCCCGCAGCACGCTCCACCCCTGCTCGGTGCCGTCGGCCACCTTCACGGTGCGCCCGTCGAGGCGCACGCGGGAGACGCCGGCCGTCGGCGGCAGGTGCACCTGCACGACGAGCTGGTGGGTCGTGGGGTCGGCGCCGGGCAGGTGGTTGCGCGCGTAGTCGGCGACCTCGGCGGGCGCGCCGTTGCGCACCGACACCTGCAGCCGGCGCCCGGGGTCGAGGGTGATGCCGACCTGGTTCCAGTAGTCGAGCTTGGAGCCGTCGGTGTTCACCAGCGAGACCTTCGCGGTGGTGCCGTCCGGGGTGCCGAGCGACCCCGAGGCCCCGAGCGTGGTGAAGGACTGCTGCACCGCGGGCACGGGGCTCCACGCCATGAGGTCGCCCGCGCGGGTCGAGGAGCGGAGCGCGTTCACCAGCTGCAGCACGTCGACGTCGCTGGTGGTGAGGCGCTGGAACACCGCCTGCAGCACGCCCTGCACGTAGCGGTTGCGCTCGTCGAGGTCGGGGATCCGCGTGTAGACCTCGTCGCCGAAGAGCCCGGCCGCGTTCTGCGCGGTGATCGGCGGACCGCCGGGCGCCTTCACCGGACCGGTCACCGACAGCAGCCGCGACAGCGCGCGGGGGGTGATCGTGACGACGGTCGCGTCGGCCGGCAGCGCCGGCCGGTCCTCGGCGGCCGCGTAGCGGCGCCAGGTGCCCGCCAGCAGCGCCGCACCGGTCGGGAAGTCGGGCGAGACGTTCACGTTGCGCACGTCGCGCACGTCCTCGCCGTACAGCTTCGCCAGGCCGCGGGGCAGCTCGTCGGACGGCGTGTTGAACCGCACGAGCGAGTCGTTCACGTCGGTGGTCGTCAGCTCGAGGTGGCCCTTGTCGGCGCTGGTCAGGGCCAGTGCGCCGACCAGGCCGCCGCTGCCGCGGGCCTCGGACAGGTTCTGGACGCCGACGAGCATGCTCGTGCGGTGGTCCGCGCCGAGCAGCGCGGTGGCCACCACGAGCCCGTTGCGGGAGGTCTCGACGGCGTCGTTCACCAGGTCGACCGCGTCGCGGGCCCGGCCCAGCGGCTGCCGCAGCGGCTCGGCGACGCCCTGCAGGTTGATCTCGTCGACCGCGGCGGCCGACCGGCGGGCCGGCGGGGCGGCGCGCGCGACGTCCGCGCTCAGCACGGCGAACCGGTCGGTGTCGATGCTGCCGTCCTCGCGGCGAGCGGTGTCCTGCAGCGTGCCGACCACGCCGAGCAGCGGGTCGACCGTGCCGTCGACGGTGTCGTGCAGCGCGGAGACGGTGCGCCGCACCGCCTTCAGGTCGTCGCCCACGACCGGCAGCGCCTCGGGCAGCACCCAGTGCGGCCCGGACAGCGCGGTGTCGGCGCGGCCGAGGTGCCGCGACAGGGAGACCACGCCGTCGCCCGCAGCGCCGACGTCGCCCGCGCTCAGGGCGGCCTGCACCCGGTCGCCGTCGTCGCGCGCCGAGCGCAGCGACAGGCCCGCGACCACGGCCTCGACCGCCAGCACGACGACGAGCAGCAGCAGCAGGAGCAGCACGACGCGCACCGCCACCCTCGCGGCCGGGCGACGACGGGTGTCGAGGTCCTCGTCGTCGGCGAGGTCGAGCTGGGTGGCCTGCACCCGGAGAGGCTAACGGCGCGGTCCGACGTCCGGCAGGTGCTTGGGCCTTTCGGCCCGCGCGCGGGCGGCCGCTGTCGGTGCACCGACGTACGATCGCCACGGCGCGAGCGACCGTCCCCCGACGCCGGGTGGCGGCCAGTCGTGCTGCCCCCACCACGAACGCAGGAGCCATGAGCCTCACTGGACTGCTCGACGCCCTCGCTGCCGGCGAGCCGGTCGCCCGCGCCCGCGAGCTGGCCGCGTCCGGCGCCTCGCCCGCGACCCTCGACCTCGTGGCGGCGTCCGGCGCGTGGCCGGTGGTCGTGGCCACGCTGGCCGCCCGGGCACCGCACGGCGTCGGCCGTCCGGTGCTGGCCGTCACCGCGACCGGTCGCGAGGCGGAGGATCTCGCCTCGGCGCTGCGCTGCTTCCTGCCCGGGCAGTCGGTCGTCGACTTCCCGGCGTGGGAGACGCTGCCGCACGAGCGCCTCAGCCCGCGCAGCGACACCGTCGGCCGCCGCCTGGCGGTGCTGCGCCGGCTCGCCCACCCGGTGACCGCGCAGGAGGAGCCCGACGAGGTGGCCGGCCCGGTCTCGGTGGTCGTGGCGCCGGTGCGGGCGCTGCTGCAGCCGATCGTGACCGGGCTGGGCGACCTCGAGCCGGTGCGGCTGCGCACCGGCGACGACATCGCGCTCGAGGACGCCGCCGCCCGGCTGTCCGCGGCGGCGTACACCCGCACCGACCTGGTCGAGCGGCGCGGCGAGTTCGCCGTGCGCGGCGGCATCCTCGACGTCTTCCCCCCGACCGAGCAGCACCCCCTGCGCGTCGAGTTCTGGGGCGACACCGTCGACGAGGTGCGGTGGTTCGCCGTCGCCGACCAGCGCAGCCTCGAGCTGGCGCCCGGCGGGCTGTGGGCGCCGCCGTGCCGCGAGCTGCTGCTCACCGACGACGTCCGCGAGCGGGCCAGGGCGCTCGCGAACCAGCTGCCCGGCGTCAGCGACCTGCTGCTCAAGGTCGCCGAGGGCATCGCCGTCGAGGGCATGGAGTCGCTCACGCCGGCCCTGGTCGACAGCATGCAGTCGCTGCTCGACGTGCTGCCCGAGCACGCGCACGTACTGGTCTGCGACCCCGAGCGGGTGCGGGCGCGGGCGCACGACCTGGTGGCCACCAGCCAGGAGTTCCTCGCCGCCAGCTGGTCGAGCGCCAGCGCCGGATCGGCCCCGGTCGACCTCGAGGCGGTGCTCGGCACGGCGTCGTTCCGCTCGATCGCCGAGGTGCGCGAACACGCCGCGGCCATCGGCACGCCGTGGTGGACCGTCGGCTCGTTCGGCGCCGACGCCGAGGTCACCGCCCGCGACGAGACCGACACCGCCACGCTGGCGCTCGGGCTGCGCGAGGCGGAGTCGTACCGCGGCGACACCGAGGCCGCCGTCGCCGACCTGAGCCGCTGGACACACGAGGGCTGGAAGGTCGTCGTCGTCACCGAGGGCTCGGGCCTGGCCAAGCGGGTCGTCGAGGTGATGGGCGAGCGAGAGGTGCCGGCGCGCCTGGTCGAGGGCGTCGACGCCGCGCCGGTCGGCGGCACGGTGCTGGTCGGCACCGGCAGCCTCGGCCGCGGCTTCGTGGCGCCCGACCTGCAGCTGGCGGTGCTCACCGAGACCGACCTCACCGGTCAGGCCGGCCAGGGCACGAAGGACATGCGGCGCATGCCGTCGCGGCGACGCAACGTCGTCGACCCGCTGCAGCTCAAGCCCGGCGACCACGTCGTGCACGAGCAGCACGGCGTCGGCCGGTTCGTCGAGATGGTGCAGCGCACCGTGCAGGGCGCCACCCGCGAGTACCTGGTGATCGAGTACGCCTCGAGCAAGCGCGGCCAGCCCGGCGACCGGCTGTTCGTGCCGAGCGACGCGCTCGACCAGGTGACGAAGTACGTCGGGGGCGAGGCGCCGACGCTGAACAAGCTCGGCGGCAGCGACTGGGCGAAGACGAAGGGCCGCGCGCGCAAGGCGGTCAAGGAGATCGCCGGTGAGCTCATCCGGCTGTACTCGGCGCGGATGGCCTCGCCCGGGCACGCGTTCGCACCCGACACCCCGTGGCAGCGCGAGCTCGAGGACGCGTTCGCCTACGTCGAGACGCCCGACCAGCTCGCGACGATCGACGAGGTCAAGCGCGACATGGAGCGCTCGGTGCCGATGGACCGGCTGATCTGCGGCGACGTCGGCTACGGCAAGACCGAGATCGCCGTCCGGGCGGCGTTCAAGGCGGTGCAGGACGGCAAGCAGGTGGCGGTGCTGGTGCCCACCACGCTGCTGGTCAACCAGCACCTGCAGACCTTCAGCGAGCGGTACGCGAACTTCCCGGTGACGGTGAAGGCGCTGTCGCGGTTCCAGTCCGACAAGGAGGCCGAGCTGGTCAAGGCGGGCGTCCGCGACGGCTCGGTCGACGTCGTCATCGGCACCCACCGGCTGCTCGGCAGCGAGGTGCGCTTCAAGGACCTCGGCCTGATCATCGTCGACGAGGAGCAGCGCTTCGGCGTCGAGCACAAGGAGCAGCTCAAGGCGATGCGCACGGCGGTGGACGTGCTCGCCATGAGCGCCACCCCGATCCCGCGCACCCTCGAGATGGCGGTCACCGGCATCCGCGAGATGTCGACGCTCATGACGCCGCCGGAGGAGCGGCACCCGGTGCTGACGTTCGTCGGCGGCTACGACGAGCAGCAGATCGTGGCGGCGGTGCGGCGCGAGCTGCTGCGCGAGGGCCAGGTCTTCTTCGTGCACAACCGGGTGGCCTCGATCGACCGGGTGGCGTCGCGGCTGCGCGAGCTGGTGCCCGAGGCGCGCATCGCGACGGCGCACGGGCAGATGGGCGAGCACCAGCTCGAGCAGGTGGTGCTCGACTTCTGGGAGAAGCGCTTCGACGTCCTGGTGTGCACAACGATCGTCGAGACCGGCCTCGACATCAGCAACGCCAACACGCTGATCCTCGACCGCGCCGAGCACTTCGGGCTCTCGCAGCTGCACCAGCTGCGCGGCCGGGTCGGCCGTGGTCGCGAGCGGGCCTACGCCTACTTCCTGTTCCCGCCCGACAAGCCGCTCACCGAGACGGCCATCGACCGGCTCGAGACCATCGCGCAGAACACCGACCTCGGGTCCGGCATGGCGGTCGCCATGAAGGACCTCGAGATCCGCGGCGCCGGCAACCTGCTCGGCGGCGAGCAGTCCGGCCACATCGCCGGCGTCGGCTTCGACCTCTACATCCGCATGGTCGGCGACGCGGTGGCCGACTACCGAGGCGACGGCGCCGAGCCGGCGGCGGAGATGAAGGTCGAGCTGCCGGTCGACGCGCACCTGCCCGAGGCGTACGTGCCCGGCGAGCGGCTGCGGCTCGAGGCGTACAAGAAGCTGGCCGACGCCGACACCGACGAGGCCGTCGACACCGTGCGGGCGGAGCTGGTCGACCGCTACGGCGAACCGCCCGTGCAGGTCGAGAACCTGCTCGAGGTGGCGCGGCTGCGGGTGCTGGCCCGGCGGGCCGGGCTCACCGAGATCGCGGTGCAGGGCCGCACGGTGCGCTTCGCGCCGGTCGAGCTGCGCGAGAGCCAGCAGCTGCGGCTGACCCGCCTCTACCCGGGCACGACCGTGCGGGCCGCGGTCCGTACGATCCAGGTGCCCGCGCCGACCACGGCTCGGGTCGGCGGCCGCCCGCTGCGCGACGCCGAGGTCCTAGGGTGGGCCCGCGAGCTGGTGCAGGCGGTGCTGCTCGACGACGTGGCACGTGCCGCGGCCGTCGGCGCCCGGTAGAGGACTCGAAGGGATCGGCGTGAGCGCGAGACAGGACGGCAGCCGGACGCTGCGGGTGCCCGGGCGGATCGCCCGCGGGCTGACCGCGACGGTGGCCGCGGGGGCCCTGGCGGCGACCATGGCGGCGTGCAGCCCCCGCGAGGCCGGTGCCGCCGCGGTGGTCGGCGACCGCCGCATCACCACCGCGCAGCTCGACCAGGCGGTCGAGGGGCTCAAGGCCGGCAACCCGCAGAACGCGCAGGCGCAGGGCCTGCAGCGCACCGTGCTGCTGCTGCTCGTGCTGCGCCCGTACGTCGCCCAGCGCGCGCAGCAGGCCGGCGTCGGGGTCTCCGACTCCGAGGTCGCCGCGCAGCTGCCGGCGACGAAGAACCCCGACCCGCAGGCGGTCGACGCGCTGCGCACGCTGGTGTCGCTGCAGCGGCTGCAGCAGTCGCCGTCCGGCGCGAACGCCCTGCAGGCCGTGCAGCAGGACCTGCTCAAGGCCAAGGTGCGCATCTCCCCGCGCTACGGGCGCTTCGACACCAAGTCCGTCGACATCGTCGACACCGCCCCCAACTGGCAGGTGGCCCCGTCGCCGACGGCCTCCGCCCAGCCGTCCGCCACCCCCTGAGCGCCTCGCCGTGCCGGGTGGGTCGCTGCAGCTGCTGCTGACCTCTGCCCGGGTGGCTCCCGGCCTGCTGAGCCGCGCCGCCTGGCAGGCGCTCGAGCGTGCCGACGACGTGCTGTGCCGCGACGTCGACGACGAGCAGCCGGCCGCGGTCGCGTCGTCCGCCGTGCCGGTGCAGGCGCTCGACCTCGACCCCGGGGCGCTCTCCCGCGAGCTGCTGCGGCGTGCCGACGCGGGCACGGTCGTGTGGGTCGGGTCGCCCGACGGCGACCCCGGGCTGACCGACGCGCTGGCGAACGAGCTGTCGCGCCGTGCCGTCACCGCGGCGGTGCCCGAGGTCGAGGTGCTCGTCGGCAGCCACGACGTGCCGGGTGCGCGGCTGCTCGACGTGGTCGCGGTGATGGACCGGCTGCGCTCGCCGGGCGGCTGCCCGTGGGACGCCGAGCAGACCCACGACAGCCTGGTGCCGTACCTGCTGGAGGAGGCGCACGAGGCCGCCGAGGCGATCGAGACGATGGCCGAGCACGGCGGCGCGGGCCGCGAGCACGTGCGCGAGGAGCTCGGCGACGTGCTGCTGCAGGTGGTGTTCCACGCCCGCGTGGCGGCCGAGCACCCGACCGAGCCGTTCGACGTCGACGACGTCGCGGCCGGGCTGGTCGAGAAGCTGGTGCGCCGGCACCCGCACGTCTTCGCCGAGCCCGGGTCGGACGCGTCGGACCACGACGGCACCGGCACCGCGGACGGCGTGCAGGCCCGCTGGGACGAGCTGAAGGCGGTCGAGCAGCAGCGCGACAGCGTGCTCGACGGCGTGCCGGTGGCGCTGCCCGCGCTCGCCCGCGCCGACAAGCTGCTCGGGCGCATCGAGCGGGCCGGCCTGGCGACCGCCGGCTCGGGCGACCTTCTGGCCGACGAGCTCCTCGCCCTGGTGCGTCGCGCTCGCGACGAGGGCCGTGACGCCGAAGGCGTGCTGCGGGCCGGCCTGCGCGCGGTCGAGGCCGCCTCGCGCGCCGAGGAGGCCGC
>NZ_BAAHBM010000119.1:0-8012 GCF_054776675.1 Angustibacter aerolatus | reverse complement strand
GAGTGCCCGACGACGGCGGTGCGGTCGAGGCGCAGCCCGCGCGCGGCGACGACGTCGTCGAGCCGGTCGCCCGCGCCCGCGACGTCGGCGAACGTCGTCGGCCAGCCGGGCACGCCGGCGGTGGTGCCGCGGTAGTCCAGGTTCCAGGTCGCCCAGCCCGCGGTCACCAGGTCGCGGGACGCCGCGCCGAGCTCGGTGCGGTGGTGGCCGTCGCGCCAGTACCCGCCGTGCACCAGCACCACCACGACGAGCGGCGTCCGCGCCGGCAGGGTCAGCTCGGCGACCAGGTCGGGGTGCGGCCCGTACACGACCACCTCGCCGCAGGACGTCGCCGCCCGCTGCCGCGCGCACCCGCCGGCCAGCGCGAGCAGCGCACCGCCCAGCACCGCCCGCCGCGTCACCGCCCGCCGCGTCGTCACGCGACCATCGTGCCCGGCGTCCGGCTGCGCGAGCACGGCCGCAGGGTGTGAGCGCGGCCGCAGCGGGTAGGCGCAGGGGGTCTCGCCGTCACCACCCCCTGAGGAGGACCGCCGTGGTCGACCCGGTGCACACCCCGACCGACCTCGAGCCCGCACCGGTGCGCACCGTGGCGCGCCTGGTGGGCGTCGTGTTCCTCGTGGTGGGCGTGCTGGGGTTCGTGCCCGGCGTCACCAGCGACTTCTCGCGCATGGAGATGGCCGGCGACCCGTCGCACGCGATGCTGCTCGGGATCTTCCGGGTGTCGGTGCTGCACAACGTGCTGCACCTGCTGTTCGGCGTCGCGGGGTTGGTGCTGAGCAGCCACGCGTCGGGCGCCCGCTGGTACCTGGTCGGCGGCGGGCTGGCGTACCTCGGGCTGGCCGTCTACGGGCAGCTCACCTTCAACGAGGGGCTGTTCAACGACCTGCCGGTCAACCTCGCCGACAACCTCCTGCACCTCGCCCTGGGGGTCGGCATGATCGGCCTCGGCGCCGTGCTGCCCGGCCCGCACGGACGACGCGCCTTCGGCCGCACGCGGTAGCCGCGCGCCTGCTGGACCCGCCGCGCAGCCGCTGCTCTGCTGTCGCGGTGAGCGACCCGCAGATCGAGCCGGCACCGCACGACTGGCACGTCGAGCAGCGCGAGATCGACCGCCAGGTGTCGCGACGCGGTCGGGTGCACGCGTACGAGCAGCTCGACCCCGCCCGGACGGCGCTCGTCGTGATCGACATGGTGCCGTTCTTCGTCGACGGCGCCGACACCCCGTACGTGCGCGGCATCGTGCCGAACGTGCGACGGCTGGCCGAGGGCGCGCGCGACGCCGGTGCGCTCGTCGTCTGGGTGGTGCCCGGGTACGTCGCCCCGACCGCCGTCGACGTCGAGTTCCTCGGGGCGGAGGCGGCCGCGGTGCTCGCGCGCAGCGGCGGCGACGGCGAGCCCCGCGAGCGGGTGTGGGGCGGGTTCGACGTCCGCGACGACGACCTGGTGGTCGAGAAGACCGCGATGAGCGCGTTCTTCCCCGGACGCTCGCCGCTGCCCGACCTGCTGCAGGAGCGCGGCGTCGACACGGTGGTCGTCGCGGGCACGGTCACGAACGTGTGTTGCGAGTCGTCGGTGCGCGACGCGAGCACCCTCGGCTACCGCGTGGTGCTCGTCGCCGACGCGAACGCCGCCCGCCGCGACCGGGACCACGACGCGACGCTGCACGTCGTGTACCGCACCTTCGGCGACATCAGGTCGACGGACGACGTCCTCGCGCTGCTGCACGCGACGGCCAGCTCGTCGCGCGCCACGTGAAGTCGGTGAAGGCACCGTTCCATGGGCTTGCTCGCTCGTTGGAGGGTGCGCGAGCCACAGGGAGCGCGCGGCGCGGGCGCCTTCGACGACCACGAAAACCGTTGTGGCAGCAGTCGTCTCGGCCGTCATGTCGTAGACTTGTCAGATGACGAGCGGTGGTGGGGCGGACGTCGGGCAGCAGGTGTGGCAGCTGCCCGACGCCGAGCTGCGCGCGCTCGTCGAGCAGACCGAGCGACGGGGTCGACGCGGTGCTGGTGCGGGCCGGCGTGGCCGCTGAGGCCGACGGACGTCGCCCGGCGGCGCCGGCCTAGCGGTAGTTGACGAACTGCAGCGCGACGTCGAGGTCGGCCTGCTTGAGCAGCGCCTGCACGGCTTGCAGGTCGTCGCGGGACTTGCCGGTGACGCGCAGCTCGTCGCCCTGGATCTGCGCCTTGACCGCCTTGGGGCCCTCGTCGCGGATGAGCTTGCCGATCTTCTTCGCGTGCTCCTGGTCGAGGCCCTCCTTGAGGGTCGACTCGAGGCGGTAGCTCTTGCCGGACGCCTTGGGCTCGCCGGTGTCGAGCACCTTCAGCGAGACGCCGCGCTTGATGAGCTTGGTCTGCAGCACGTCGAGGACGGCGAGGGTGCGCTCCTCGCTGTTGGCGGTCATGACGATGACGTCGCCGCTCCAGCTCACCGAGGCGTCGACGCCCTTGAAGTCGTACCGCTGGGCGATCTCCTTGGCGGCCTGGTTCAGCGCGTTGTCGACCTCCTGCCGGTCGACCTTGCTCACGACGTCGAACGAGGAGTCGGCCACGGTGTCCCTCCGAGGGGTGCTGGGTTTGCGGTCGCCACGTGGGCTCTTGCTATCCTTCCATCCGCTGCCCCGAGGGTCACCTCGCGGGCGGCATGGCGGGTTGCCCGAGCGGCCAATGGGAGCGGACTGTAAATCCGTCGCGAAAGCTTCGAAGGTTCGAATCCTTCACCCGCCACACGCACGACGAGGGGCCCCCGACCACGCGGTCGGGGGCCCCTCGTCGTCCGCGGGCCGCCGTGCGGGTCGGTCACGCTCCGCCCCGGGCAGGGCCACCACCTGAGCCGCGCCGTACCGACCGACGTGCTGCCGAGGGCGGTGCGGCAGGCGGAGCATGCGGCCGCCGCGGCCCACCACCCGTCGACCGAGCAGACGCCGTCGGTGCGTCGACCGCTGCCCGCCGCCGGACGGGGCGCGACCTGGGGCCCGACCGCCGCCCGGTGCGTCATAGTGGTGCACGGGCGGCATCGAGCCGTCCGTCGTGGCGAGCGAGGACGAGGTGCTGGTGCCCGAGCTCGGACGGCGTGGCAGCGACCGCCCCCAGGTGCCCGCGGCCGCCGCCTCGGTCTCCGCCGGCCGACCGGTGGCGAGGTCGGCGACCGCCGAGGTGCTGCGCACGATGGCCGCGCTGGCCGCGAACCTGCTCGACGCCCCGGCCGCCGAGCTGTCGCTGCTGGGCGACGCCGAGCACGTCGACGTCCTCGCCGGCGTCGTGCCGGCCGGTCGCTCGGTGCCGCTCGAGGGCTCGCCGTGTGCGCTCGTGCTGGAGGCCGCCGCGCCGCTCGTGGTGACCGAGGCGGCCGGCGACACCTCGCTCGCCGTGCTCGAGGCGGTGCGCGAGGGTGCGGCGGGCCCGTACCTCGGCGTGCCGCTGCGCGACCGCGGCGGCGAGCTGCTGGGTGCGCTCTGCGTGCACCAGCCCGACCCGCGCGAGTGGACGCCGCGCGAGGTGGCGCTGCTCGAGCGGGTGGCCGCGGCCACCGCCGAGCAGCTGCGGGCGACCGGCATCGTGAGCGGCTTCGAGCGGGTGCCGGACGCCCGCGACCCGCTGCTGGCACAGGCCGTGGCGGCGGCGGGCGTCGGCACCTTCGACTGGGACCTGGTCACCGACGAGCTGGTCTGGGACGGCGTCCTGCTCGACATGTTCGGCGTCCGGCCGGAGGCGTTCGGCGGCACCATCGACGACTTCCGGCGCATCGTGCACCCGGACGACCTGCCCCGGGTGTCGGTGGCGATCCGGACGTCCATCGACACCGGCTCGATCTACGAGGCGGAGTTCCGCGTGCTGCGCCCGGACGGCGGCACGCGCTGGGTCGCCGCCCGCGGGCGGCCGCTGTCCGGTGACGGCGGCGCGCCGGTGCGGCTGATCGGCGCCGTCACCGACCTGACCGTCCTGCGCGACGGCGAGGCCAGGGTCGGGCACATCCTCGACACGATGCGCGTCGGGTTCTTCCACGTCGACGCCGACTGGGTGTTCACCTACGTGAACGCCGAGGCCGAGCGGGTGCTGGACCGCCCGCGCGAGCACCTGGTCGGCGGCGCGCTGTGGGAGCGCTTCCCGGCGGCCGTGGGGAGCGACTTCGAGGAGTCGTACCGCCGCGCGGTCCGCGAGAACGTGACGGTCACCTTCGACGCCTACTACCCGGCGCCGCTCGACGCCTGGTTCGAGGTGCGGGCGGTCCCCGAGCCGGACGGCCTGGCGGCCTACTTCCTCGACGTCACCGAGCGGCGGGAGGCGCACGACGCCGCCGAGCGGGCGGCCGAGCGCGCCTCGCTCCTGGCGACCGTCGCGCGCGAGCTGTCCGACACCCTGGACGCCACCGTCGCGTTGACGAAGGTGGCCGGGCTGATCGTCCCGCAGTTCGCCGACTGGGCGGTGCTGAGCATCCTCGACGACGGGCCCGGGCACTGGCGCGGCCGGCTGCGCGATGTCAGCTCGTGGCACCCCGACCCCGCCGTGCACGCCCTCCTCGAGCGCTACCGGCAGCTGCGGGTGCCGGCGCTCACCGACGCCTCGCCGGTGGGTGAGGCGCTGCGCACCGGGCGGCCGGCGCGCGCCGTCCGCACCAGCTGGGCGGAGCCGGGTCAGGTGCTGCGGGCGGGGGAGGCCCACGACCTGCTCGTGCAGCTGCACGCCAGCGCCACGCTCGTGCTGCCGCTGCGTGGTCGCGGCCGCGTCCGCGGGCTGATGACGCTGGTGAACGGCGACGGCCGCGGCCCGTTCGACGACGAGGCGGTCGCCACGCTGCAGGAGATCACCACCCAGGTCGGCCTGGCGCTCGACAACGCCCGGCTGCACGAGCTGCAGCGCGGCTTCGCCGAGGAGCTGCAGCGCAGCCTGCTCGCCGGGCTGCCCGAGCCCGACCACCTGCAGATCGCCGCCCGGTACGTCGCGGCGACCGACGGCGCGCAGATCGGCGGTGACTGGTACGACGCGTTCCTCGTGCGCGACGGCAGCACCTGCCTGGTGATCGGCGACGTGACCGGTCACGACCGCGAGGCGGCGGTCGCGATGGCGCAGATCCGCAACGTGCTGCGCGGGGTGGCGCACGCGGTGGTGCAGCCCCCGGCCGCGATGCTCAGCGCCCTCGACTGGGCCCTGCGCGACTTCGACGTCGAGGCGCTCGGCACGGCGGTGCTGGCGAAGATCGAGCAGACGCCCGGGCAGCAGGCGACGAGCGCACGGACGCTGCGGTGGTCGAGCGCGGGCCACCTGCCGCCGCTGCTGGTGGGCGCGGACGGCCGGGCCGAGCTGCTGCAGGCCGGCAGCGACCTGCTGCTGGGCCTCGACCACACCGCGCCGCGGCGCGACCACGACACCGAGCTGCCCGTCGGCTCGACGCTGCTGCTCTACACCGACGGGCTGGTCGAGCGGCGCGGCGAGGACCTCGACGCCGGGCTCGAGCGCCTGCGCCGCTTCGTCGGCGACGCGGTGGGCCGCGGGCTGTCGCTCGAGGACGTGTGCGACGCCGTCGTCGACCGGCTGGCGTCGGACGCCGAGGACGACGTGGCCCTGCTCGCCGTGCGCGCGCACCCGGAGGACCGGCCCCGGCCGGCCGAGGCCGGTCCCGAGCGGCTGCCCTCCGACAGCGAGCCGGACCCGCGCTGACCGCCGGCCGGCGTGCCGCGCGGCAGCCCGACCCCGTCCGGGCGGCGCGCCGCCCGCAGCGGCGACATCCTGGGCGTCTCGTCGCCGTCGGCGTCGACCGGCCCGGAGGAGCGACGTGAGCACCCTGCAGTTCATCGGCACGGCGACGACGCTGCTGCGGCTCGGCCCGTTCACCCTGCTGACCGACCCGAACTTCCTGCACCGCGGCCAGTACGCCTACCTCGGCAAGGGCTTGGTGTCGAAGCGGCTGACCGACCCGGCGATGGACGTGGGCGACCTGCCCCCGCTCGACGCGGTGGTGCTGTCGCACCTGCACGGCGACCACTTCGACCGGGTGGCGCGCCGCGGGCTCGACCGCTCGGTGCCGCTGGTCACCACCCGGCACGCGGCCCGCCGGCTCGGCCCGCGCGGCTTCGAGGCGGTCGCCCTCGGCACCTGGGAGCAGCACGCGCTCGAGCGCGACGGGCACCGCCTGACGATCGAGTCGCTGCCCGGCGTGCACGCCTACGGCGTCATGGGGCGGCTGCTGCCGCCGGTCATGGGGTCGCTGCTCACGCTGCGCCGCGGCGAGGAGACCCTGCTCACCGTCTACCTGACCGGCGACACGCTGCTCGGCGACCACCTGACCGCGATCCACGAGCGGCACCCGCAGATCGACGTCGCGGTGGTGCACCTGGGCGGCACGAAGGTGCTCGGCGCGCTGGTGACGCTCGACGGCGCGGGCGGTGTCGAGCTGCTGCGGCGGGTGCGCCCGGCGTCCGCGGTGCCGGTGCACTACGACGACTACCGGGTGTTCCGGTCGCCGCTGCGCGACTTCGTGACGGCGTGGGACCGCGAGCCGCACCCGGCGACCACCGTGCGCACCGTCGGGCGCGGTGAGAGCATCGCCCTCGACCGACCCACCGGCTGATCGGAGCCCTCGTGACCCTGGGACGCCCACGGCGCCTCGTGCTGATCCGGCACGGAGAGAGCGTCGGCAACGTCGCCGACCGGGAGGCGCGGGAGCGGGGGGTCGGCCGCCTCGAGCTCGACGTCCGCGACGTCGACGTGCCGCTGTCGGACGTCGGGCAGGCGCAGGCGACGCACCTCGGCCGGCACCTCGTCACGCTCGACGCACCCGACCTGGTGGTGAGCTCGCCGATGCGCCGCGCCGCCGACACCGCCGCCCACTCGCTGGCCGCGCTGCCGACCACGCCGCGGATCGTGGTCGACGAGCGGTTGCGCGAGCGCGACCTCGGGCTCTTCGACGGGCTCACCGGCGACGGCATCCGCGCCGAGTTCCCGGACGAGGCCGAGCGCCGCACGAAGGTCGGCAAGTTCTACTACCGGCCGCCGGGCGGCGAGTCGTGGACGGACGTGCTGCTGCGGGTGCGCAGCGTGCTGCTGACCCTGGCGACCGAGCACGAGGGCGAGGACGTCTGGCTGTTCAGCCACCAGGCGGTGATCGCCTGCTTCCGCATCGCGATCGAGGGCCTGACCGAGCAGGAGGCGCTGGAGACCGAGCGCCGTCAGCCGCTGGCCAACTGCTCGGTGGGCGTCTTCGAGGACGACGGCACCCGGCTGGTGCTGCAGCGCTGGGGCGACGCCTCGGCGGTCGAGGACGCACCGGTGCCCACCACCCACGAGCGGGAGTCGGCGGGCCGGCATGAGTGAGCAGCAGCGCCCCCCGTCGTCCGAGGACGGCGCGGTGACGGTGACGCCGGCCGCGCTGCGCGAGTGGCCGATGCCGCGCGCCGGGCAGAAGGACGCGCGCGGGCGGGTGCTGGTGGTGGCCGGCAGCGACCGCACGCCGGGGGCCGCGGTGCTGGCCGCGGAGGCGGCGCTGCGCTCCGGGGCCGGCAAGGTGCAGGTCGTGACGGTCGCCTCGGTGGCCGCCGCGATGTCCGTCGCGGTGCCCGAGGCCCTGGTGGCAGGGGTGCCCGCGCGCGACGGCCGGCTGCCGGCGTCCGCCGCCGACGTCGTGCTCGAGCTGGCCGAGGGCTGCAGCACGGTGCTGCTCGGGCCCGGCCTGCTCGACTGCCTCGACCTGATGGAGGCCGTGGTGCCGCAGCTGTCGGGCACCGTCGTGCTCGACGCGCTGGGGCTGAGCTACGTGACCGCCCACCGCGACGGGCTGGCGCACCTCGGCGGCGACGCGGTGCTCACGCCCAACGCCACCGAGCTGGCGATCTGCCTCGACCGCGACGAGGACGAGGTCTCGGCCGACACCGCCGGCGCGGTGCGCGAGCTGGCGGCCACGGCGGGCTGCGCGGTGGTGTCGGGCGGCGCGACCACGTGGACGGCGTCGCCGGACGGGCGGCTGTGGCGCGACGGTGCCGGCGGCGGCGGGCTCGGCACCGCCGGGTCGGGCGACGT